>UQRG01000101.1 GCA_900543365.1 uncultured Eubacterium sp.
ATATTTCTCAAATTAAACTTATCTTTACCCTCATTAATAATAGCATTCATAAAATCCTTAATATGAAGAATGCCAATTATGTTATCAATATCATCCTCATAAACAGGAATTCTAGTAAACTTTTCAGAAGTAACAGTATTAATAAGTTCTTCAACACTTATGTCAATAGGAACAGCAACAATATCTTTACGATGAGTTGCAATCTCTTCAGCATTTTTATCATCAAAATCAAATATATTATTTATCATTTCCTTTTCGTGCTCATCAATGCTACCTTCTTGACCACTAGCATCAACCATCATAAGTATTTCATTTTCACTAAAATCATTTTCACTAGTAAGCCTGTCCTTTGTAAATATACTAAAAAACTTAATAGAAATATCAATAACCCATATAAAAGGTGTTAATATAAAAGAAAAAAACTTTAAAATCCAAATAAACTTCAAAACCACTTTATCTGGACATTTATGTGCAACAATTTTTGGAATAATAATACTAAAAAGAGCAAACAAGTAAGTAAAAACTAATATAATAATAAAAGCTGTCAATATATTAGCAATTCTGTGCTGTGTACCAATTAAATTGTAAATAAAATCTAATAAAGCAGAAAAAACATTTAAAGCTAATAAAAAACCAATAACAATACCTAAAAAAGCATTGACAATACCAGAAGCATTAATGTATTTCTGTGAATTTGCAAGTATATTGCTAATTTTTTCATAGTTTAGGTCATCCTTATCAGAAATATATTTAGTACGCCTTATATCCATAACTGATAATGAAGTGGAACAAGTTGTTGTAATTCCTTTAATTAAAATAAGTAGCAATATAATCACTATGTCGCTTAACAATATCATAGCCTCCGTTAAAAGTAATAAAGTAATAAATTAATATAATTCAGTATATAGTGTATTACAATTCAGCAATTATGTCAAGTTTATTTTTTGTAAAACCAATAAACTTTACAAATTATAAATCATTTATTCTACTTGGTGATAATTCCTTGACAAATTCACGAAATAGTATTAAAATTTAATATGATAATTACTCTAAAAATTTAATTAAACTCTTTTTTAGAGGATATATTTTAAAGGAGAAAATGATAATGGCAAAGGATAAATTAGTTACAGCTATTACCTCTATGGAGGATGATTTTGCACAGTGGTACACTGATGTAGTAAAAAAAGCCGAGCTTATCGACTATTCAAGTGTCAGAGGCTGTATGATATTAAGACCAAATGGTTATGCTATTTGGGAAAATATACAAAAGGAACTTGATTCAAGATTTAAGGCAACAGGTGTTGAAAATGTTTATATGCCTTTATTTATACCTGAAAGCCTTTTACAAAAAGAAAAGGATCATGTTGAGGGCTTTGCCCCTGAAGTAGCTTGGGTTACTCACGGTGGCTTAGAAAAACTTCCAGAAAGACTTTGTGTTAGACCAACATCTGAAACTCTTTTCTGTGATTTATACTCCAACATTGTTCAATCTTACAGAGATTTGCCTAAGTTATACAACCAGTGGTGTTCAGTTGTAAGATGGGAAAAAACAACTAGACCTTTCCTTCGTTCTATGGAATTCTTGTGGCAAGAAGGTCACACTGCTCACGCAACAGCAGAAGAAGCTGAAGAAAGAACTATTCAAATGCTTAATGTTTATGCTGATTTCTGTGAAAATGTACTTGCTATTCCTATGATTAAGGGTAGAAAGACAGATAAAGAAAAGTTTGCCGGTGCTCATTCAACATATACTATTGAAGCCCTTATGCACGATGGTAAAGCTTTACAGTCTGGTACTAGTCATAACTTTGGTGATGGTTTTGCTCATGCCTTTGGTATTCAGTATACAGATAGCGAAAACAAACTTCAGTATGTTCACCAGACTTCTTGGGGTATGTCAACAAGAATTATCGGTGCTGTAATTATGGTACACGGTGATAACAGTGGTCTTGTACTTCCACCTAGAATCGCACCTAATCAGGTAGTTATTGTACCTATTATGCAAAAGAAGCAAGGCGTACTTGAAAAAGCTAACGAAATTAAAGAAAAACTTGATAAAGTTTCAAGAGTAATTCTTGACGATAGCGATAAGTCACCAGGTTGGAAGTTTAGCGAACACGAAATGAGAGGTATCCCTGTAAGAGTAGAACTTGGGCCAAGAGATATTGAAAATAATCAGGCTGTACTCGCTAGAAGAGATAATGGCGAAAAGATTACAGTAAGTCTTGATAATATTGAGGAAGAGGTAACTAAACTCCTTGATACTATTCAGCACGACTTACTTGAAAAGGCAAGAAAGCACAGAGATTCTCATACTTATACTGCAACTAATATGGAAGAATTTGAAAAAACTCTTAAAGAAACTCCAGGCTTTATTAAGGCTATGTGGTGTGGTGATGAGGCTTGTGAACTTGAAATTAAAGAAAAGACAGGGGCAACCTCAAGATGTATGCCATTTGAACAAGAACAAATTTCAGACAAGTGTGTATGCTGTGGTAAACCTGCTAAGACTATGGTTTACTGGGGAAAGGCATACTAATTACCAATAAAGGAGGTATTTGTTATGGAGATTATAAATGCTGTAATTGAGAATACTAACTCTCCTGAAATACAAGCTATTTTGGCAAAACTTAATCCAGAAGAAGATATTCTTTTTACTAATGAAAAGGAAGATAGAAGTTCTATTGTCGTTGAATATATTGAGCCAATTAACAATATTAAGGTTATTGGCAATATTCCAGATGATATTATAAACACAATTAGAGAAAAATATGGTAAGGATGCTTCTATTGATATTTACGACTATGTTATTACATACGACCAAGGTGTATATAGCCTTGCTGTTGATATAGAAGTTGATACAGTTGAAACAGAAAAGCCTGTTAAAGAAAAAAAGCTACCATTACCAATAATTATTGCTTTAGGTATAGCTACAGGACTTCTTACTATTATTCTTGTTGTATTAAAACTTGTTTTTTCTCACAAAAAAAATAAATGAGAAAGTTTATAAAAAAATATGTTGACCCTATTGTTCCAATTTATTCAATAATACCATTTATATTTTTTATACTATACAATGGTTTTGTATACTTTGGAAGTCAACAAATTTCACAAGGATTTTATCATCACGATTTAACTAATAGAATTGATGCTGATATACCATTTATTAGTGCATTTGTTGTTTTCTACTGTTTTTGGTATATATTTTATTTGGTAAATTATATTCTTATAGCTAAAGAAGGCAAACATAAGTTTTTTCAATTTTTTATGGCTGACTTTATTGCCAAAACTATAAGCTTATTTATATTTATATTTTACCCTACTACAATGAATTTAAGGCCAGCTTTTACTGGTTATTCAATTTTTGGTTTTATGGTTCAGCTTATATATAATCTTGACCCGCCAACTAATTTATTACCGTCTATCCATTGTCTTGTTAGCTGGTTTTGTTTTATAGGTATTTCAGCAAGCAAAAAAATACCTCGCTGGTATAAAGTTATTTCATTTATAACAGCTATGCTTATTATACTTTCCACACTACTTGTTAAGCAGCATGTTATAGCTGATGCTATAACAGGAGTTATACTTGCTGAAGTTTCTTATTTCATAGGTATTAAAACTAAATTATATAAAATACCTATGAATTTATTTGATAGAATTACAATTTTGTTATTCTATCAAAATACAATTAAATAAAAATAGGTTCTTTGTCAAATAGATAAAGAACCTTAAATTTTTGTAAAAAAAGACAATCAACTCTTTAATTGAATTCAACTGTCTTTCTCGTTTATCTATTTAATTTTCATATATTAAATGACCACTTTTTTATTAATACCCTACAAAATGCGATTTTGCCTTGTAAATACAGCGTTTTTCACATATTATTGTACAGTGTCTTTTGTTTTTTGCCCTTTGTTAGATAATGGGGGCTTGGATAATCGTCGCCACAGCCTCGTTCACAAACAAAGCTAACCAGACACTTACAAGACATAGTGGAAAAATCTGAGATATTTTCCCTCTACTATGCCGGAATCACTACATCAGTTTAACAACCTGTTCAGTCTTTAACATTTATCTTCGTACATAAATCAAATTAGTTATACCGTTATAAGTCTTAGTTTTATCAAGCTTTAATTTTATTTCGTTTTCCATATTGCTAAAAAGACGAATCCCATTACCCAACAAAGTTGGAATAACGGAAATGTAATATTTATCAATCACATTTTTGCTTACTAACTGCTGAACAAGATTTGCTCCACCACAAATCCAAATGTCTTTTCCTGCTTCTTTTTTCAGCCGTTTCAACAATACAACAGGATTTTCACTTGTGAAACGAATTTGTTTAGATGAATTACATTCTTTATGCGTCAATACATATGTTGTAAATTCATAATACACCCATTCTTTTGGAGAAAGCTCCGTAACAATCTGATGATAAGTATTCCACCCCATTAAAATGGTATCTATATCTTTTGTAAATTCTGTATAGGTATCAATATTTTCATCATCATTTCCATGACCGTTTAACCAAGCCACTCCACCATTACTGTCCGCAATATATCCGTCAAGGCTCATGGCAATAAATAAAATTATTTTCCTCATTTCTTTTCTCTCCTATTACGCTACAAACTAGAATTTGTCGTTATAGAAAAAGTTCCATTTCGTTATTCTTTTTGGTGAAGCCTTTTTCTATATATAAGCATTTCCCTTGTTCACTGTAATTTAGCCACAACCTTCTTATCTTATTTTTATAACTATATTCAATGATAGCATCTAAAATTTGATTTGCATACCCACACTTTCTGAATTGTTGAGAAGTGTATATATTCAATATATAGCCCTCAAGCCCACTTAAATTTTCATTATATGGAATACGGGTAAACAGGCACAAAGAACCGATTGCAACCAGTTTTCCTTTTTGGAATATTCCCCAACTGATTAAATCCTTATTTATATGCAACAAAAAATATTGTTTAGTAGCCAATTTAAGTTCAGAAGTATCCATATTTTGAGAAACTTCGCCTAGTTCTTCAAACAGTTCTTTTCTCAAAAGCCAAAAATCATCTGCAAATTTTTCATCAAGTTGTAAAATATCATTCTCCATGATACAAAATTCTCCCTACAAATCCAGATTTTACGCTCACTACAACTTCCTGGCAAACTAGAATTTATATAATACAATGCTCAAGTATCTGCTTCTTCATCTCTGCATAGAAAATGATGTGCTGAACTGTTTCCTCAACCTGCTCTATTCCAATTTCTTTTTCATCATCTACGCAGTCAATACCTAAAACACGCTTAACATTATATTCCAACCATTCTAATATACCGTTATTGCAATCATACAGCTTTTCCTAATCTACAGGTAATTCACCGCCTGCATTTGTATATACTTGCAAAAAGGCTTGAAATAGCCCAAAATCAATTTGGCAATTTTCATATCCAGACCATCATAACGACAGTTCAAACAGTTTCATAAACGGATTGCTATAAGATAAACATTCTTACTCTGCAAGAATATTTTTAACTATTGATAACCAAGTCACAATCGGGATACTTGAGCATCAATCTCTTATAACCCTTTTCAGTTAAAAATACATAATGTTAATAAGAATCTCATCAACTAGGAATATTTTTGTCTATATTAACTTATCTAAACTGACTATTAAGACTATCAATCACATTGTTAGTATACATAATCTTTCTAATAAAATAAAAAACAAAGAATGTGATAAATTTATCTAGTTTTTCCACCAACTAAAAAAAAGACTA
>UQRG01000102.1 GCA_900543365.1 uncultured Eubacterium sp.
CTTCTGGATAGCAATAAATAAATTTTTCATTAGTTTTTTCGTTTTTAAGTTCAAATGTAAGTCCTGCATTTACAATACATTGTTTCTTTAAAATATCTTGATAATATTCAATAGGAATATTTATATCAGTAAATACTTCTCTATCTGGTTTCCAATGAATTGTTGAACCAGTTTTCTTGATACTTGTTTTTTCTTTATGCAAGCCACCTATATTTTCACCTTTTTCAAACTTAAGTTCGTATTTATAACCATCTCTATAAATAACTACATTCATATATTCAGAGCTATACTGAGTTGAGCAAAGACCCAAACCATTTAATCCTAAACTAAACTCATAATTATCTCCGTTGTTATTATTATATTTGCCTCCAGCATACATTTCACAAAACAAAAGTTCCCAATTATACCTATCTTCTTTAGCATTATAATCAACTGGTATACCTCTACCGTGGTCACATACTGTTATATCATTATCTACACCAAGTATAATTTCTATTTTATCTCCATAGCCCTCTCTTGCTTCATCAATAGCATTGGATAAAATTTCAAACACTGAATGTTGACAGCCTTCAAGACCATCAGAGCCAAAAATAACACTAGGACGAAGTCTGACTCTGTCAGCACCTTTAAGTGAACTTATACTCTCATTTGTATATTCATTTTTTATTGTACTTTTCTTCATAAGAGCCTATCCTTTCTATATCCTTATAATATTAACCTATAAATCAAATGTTTGTCAAGACAAATTTAATGTTAAATATATAGAACAACAAATTTATCATTATTATTATTTAAAAATATAAAATTTTTCAAAAAATAAAAGGAAAGTTAAAATATTTGTTGAATATATATATTATAAAGCAACAGTGAATTATATCATTGTTTATTATTACCATATTTTAAAGTGTTTTATTGGTAATAACTGAATGAAGAATATTTCTTCAAATTCATTTCAAGGAGGAGATTATTATGGTACAGATTTTAGCAGGTGAAAAAGGTGAAGGCAAGACAAAAAAGTTATTAGAAATGGCTAATAATGCAGTTAAAAGTACTAATGGTTGTGTTGTATATATCGATGATGATAGCAGACACATTTATGACTTAGACCACGATGTAAGGTTTGTTGAAGTAGCTGAATTTCCATTAGCAAACTATAGAGAATTAATTGGTTTTATTTACGGTATTCTTTCTCAGAATAGTGATATTGAAAAAATTTTTATTGATGGTATCTTTAAAATTGTTGCTAAACTTGACAGTGAAGATATTATTAAATTAGTAGCTAAACTTAAGGCTATTGGTGATAAGTATAACATTGACTTTGTTGCAGCAGCAAATACACTTCCTACTGATTTACCTAAGGAAATTGCTGATGTATTAATTTAATTACATATAATGGTGCTGTATAATCAAAAACAGCACCATTTTTTAATTTCGTGAGCATTTTTCTGCATCAATAGCAAGTGTAACCATTAAGACATAAATTGCATCATCGACATTTTTTACTTCAATAGAATATGTATCTGTAAAGTTAAAAAACTCTTTGCTTATAATTGCCACATTTTCTCCATAAGAATCGATAATTGCATAATCCCATTCAAAAATATTACCAATTATTTTCCAATCTTTATAATCAATTTTAAATGAAGGTTTAAAAAATGTAAACTTTTTTTGATATACCCTACAAATTTATCGTTTATGTACATATTAAATTTAAGCAAAAACGAAATTATATCTTGTTTTAATGTTGCTATATGTATGCCATCACTATCTAAGATATGTAGTTTATGTCCAAAGCCTATTTTCTCTTTAACAGTATACTTTTTGAAAGAAAATTCATTATAAATATCGTAACTATCTAGCCAAGAAATTAGTCTTTGTTTAAAAAGCATTTTCATTAAATCATCCCAAATTAACTGAACAAAAAGCTCGTATCAAACGAGCTTTTTAAGAGACTGTCAGCCAATATTTTCTTTTTTGTTAGAAACTTTTTTATCAGTTTTTTTATCTTCCTTATATGTAAATTTTGGCTTACTATTACCATTAACAGTATCCCTAGTTATAATACACTTTTCTATATTTTTCCTTGAAGGCACTTCATACATTATATCATTCATAAATGATTCAACTATAGATCTAAGACCTCTAGCACCTGTTTCTTGTTCAATAGCTTTTTTTGCTATAGCATTTAATGCCTCAGGTGTAAACTCAAGATTAACACCATCAAGCTTAAGCATATATTCATACTGCTTTGTCAACGCATTCTTAGGCTCAGTTAAAATTTTAATTAAAGCGTCTTCATCAAGATTTTTAAGTGTAGCAACAATTGGCATTCTACCAATAATTTCTGGTATAAGTCCATATTTAACCAAATCCTGAGGAAGAATATTTTTAAGTATATCGCTATGCTTAATATCATCGTCTGACTTAACATCAGCACCAAAACCAATAACTTTTTTAGTCAACCTTTTATCAATAATCTTTTCAATACCAGCAAAAGCACCACCTAATACAAATAAAATATTAGTTGTATCTATCTGGATAAATTCTTGATGTGGGTGTTTTCTTCCCCCCTGCGGAGGAACATTAGCAACAGTTCCTTCTAATATCTTAAGCAGTGCCTGTTGAACTCCTTCACCACTAACATCTCTTGTAATAGATGGATTATCAGACTTTCTAGCTATTTTATCTATTTCATCTATATAAATAATACCTCTTTGAGCCTTTGCTATGTCAAAATCTGCCGCTTGAATTATTTTTAAAAGTATGTTTTCAACATCTTCACCAACATAACCTGCTTCTGTAAGGCTTGTTGCATCAGCTATAGCAAAAGGGACATTTAAAAGTTTTGCCATTGTTTGAGCCAAAAGAGTTTTACCTACACCTGTAGGTCCAACTAAAAGTATATTACTTTTTTGAAGTTCAACATCACTTTTAATATCCATTGCAGATATTCTTTTATAATGGTTATATACAGCTACAGACAAAACCTTTTTTGCATCATCTTGACCAATAACATATTCATCAAGAACGGATTTTATTTCGGCAGGAGTAGGCAAATCATCTTTCAATTCAAAATCTTCTTCTGGATTTCTTAGCTCATCTTTTAATATATCTTGACAAGCTCTAATACATTCGTTACATATATATACATGAGGTCCAGCTATAAGTTTTATTACCTCATCCTGTGCTTTGCCACAGAATGAACACCTTAATTTTTCATCGTCCATTTTTGTTGACATCTTCTCTCTCCTTTATTGTGGCTTTGTTATCACTGAATCAATAAGACCATATTTAACGGCGTCTTCTGCAGACATAAAGTTATCTCTATCTGTATCTGCCTCAATTATATTCAATGGCTTTCCAGTATTTTCAGACAACATTTTATTAAGCTTATCTCTAATTTTAAGTATATATTCTGCATGAATTTTAATATCTGTTGCTTGCCCCTTTGCACCACCTAAAGGCTGATGAATCATAATCTCAGAATTAGGTAAAGCATACCTTTTACCCTTTGTGCCACCAGCTAAGAGAAAAGCACCCATACTAGCCGCCATACCTACACAAATAGTAGAAACATCAGGCTTAATATACTGCATAGTATCATAAATAGCAAGACCAGCAGTAACTGAACCACCAGGACTATTAATATATAAGTTAATATCCTTGTCAGGGTCATCTGCTGCAAGGAAAAGCAACTGAGCTACAACAAGGCTAGCTGTAGTATCATTTACTTCTTCACCCAAAAATATAATTCTGTCTTGCAAAAGTCTTGAATATATATCATAAGATCTTTCACCACCAGAAGTTTTTTCAACAACAATAGGTACCAAACTCATTAATATACCTCCCATTAGAAAATATCAAGGTAAATTTATAAAAATAAACTTACCTTGATTAATATTACACTTTATTAGTAAATAATTAAGCTTCTTTAGCAGCCTCTTCAATTACCTTTAAAGCCTTCTGTCTAAGTAAATCGTTCTTTACGCTCTTTACAAAGTCAGCACTCTTCATAATATCATCAGCTGTTACACCATATGCTTTAGCTACCTTTTCAGCTTCTTCCTTTACATCTTCATCAGTTACTTCAAGGTTTTCAGCTTTAGCTACAGCCTCAAGTGCAAGTCTAGCCTTAACATGGTTTTCAGATAGTGGCTTGTATGCCTCTTTCATAGAATCCATAGTTTGTCCCATATACTGTAAATACATATCTAAGCTAATGCCCTGCTGCTGTAACTGGAACGCATAATCCTGAATCTTCATATCAACATCAGCATCAATCATAGCTTGTGGAATATCCATTTCACAAACATCAACTAACTTCTTAATAAGTTCTTCTTCTTTCTCAGACTTAAACTTCTGAATATTTGCAGCTAACAGGTTACCACAAATTTCATTTCTGTAATCCTTAATGTTTTCAAATTCAGTTGTATCCTGAATAAATTCATCTGTTAATTCTGGAAGTTCCTTAAATTTGATACCATTAACTTTAACTTCAAATTTAGCAGGTTTATTTGCTAAATCTTCTTTACCATAATTTTCTGGGAATGTAACATTAACAACTACATCCTGTCCGATTTCAGAACCAATTAATTGATCTTCAAAATTATCAATGAATGTATGAGAACCGATTTCTAAATCAAAGTCCTTACCTTCACCACCTTCAAAAGCTACATCATCAATAAAGCCCTTAAAGTCAATGTTTACAATATCACCGTTTTGCACTGGTCTATCAGTAACATCAATGATTCTAGCAGCCTTTTCTTGTTCCTTCTTAAGTTCTGCGTCAATATCTTCATCTGTAGGATTTGGATCTTTCTTCTCAAAAGTTAAACCCTTATATTCACCAAGATTTACATCTGGCTTAACCCAAACTTCAGCAGTAAATGATACACCATTTTCATCAATTGATGTTACATCAATTTCAGGCTTAGCAACAACCTCAAGATTGTTTTCAGCAACTGCTGCATCATAAGCTTCTGGTAAAACAAAGTTTACAGCATCATCATAAAAAATTGCCTTGCCGTACTGAGCTTCAATTAACTTTCTAGGAGCCTTTCCTTTTCTAAAGCCCTGAATATTAATAGAACCCTTATTCTTATTATAAGAGTAATTCATACCCTTTTCAAAAGTTTCTGCATCAACAGTAAAAGAAATCTTTACTTTATTCTTCTCGATATTTTCAACTGTGCTCATTAATAGATCCTCCTTAAAACATAATTGCACTTCTTAGCATTATAACACAAGATTACAAAAAAATCCAGCTTTTTTTTAAAAAATTTCCCTTTCTACATCATCGATAACTGCATCGGTATTTCTTTCTATGTAGTTAAGCACATTGTCTATAATTTCATCAGCGTGTCTTACCTGATTTGTAACACATACAAAGCCAATTACAATTGACTTATGAATATCTTGTCTATCTACTTCAGCTATTGAAATATTAAACTTATGTTTAGCTTTTTCTATAATACTTTTCACAACCATTCTTTTCTCTTTAAGAGAATTACACCAATCGGCTGTTAAATAAACTGTACAAGAACCAATAATCATAAGTTCCACCTCCAATTTTATTTTAAACCATCTATAATTTTATTTCAACTATTTAATTGTAAAATACATTTTACTATTATTAACATATACTTATTATTTATACATCCTTGTTTTATTAATATTTAA
>UQRG01000103.1 GCA_900543365.1 uncultured Eubacterium sp.
TATGTATTATATAGAACATAAATCAATGAAAGAAATTGGTAATAGTTTGGGGATTGAGTATACAGCTTTGAGAATGAGGTATGTTCGCCTTAGAAAGAAAATAAAGAAATTAGTTAAAGATACGGCAGAAAAATATTTTGTTACATAGGCTTTAAAATAGCCATATATAAGTGTAAAAATAATCGATTAATTTTACGGTTGGAGGTAATAAATATGGATACCAAAAACAAAATTGAAATAAAAAAAAAAGTTGACAGATTAATTGAGGAAGGCAAAATTAATGAGGTAACAGCAATTTTAAATGATGTTACAGATTGTCAGCCCTATATTCCTGTTGACAAATTTATTAGAAATATTAAGGAGGATAATTATATGAAAAGTAAGATTTCTAAAAGGATTTTAACTATAGCAGTAGCTGTTTGTGCTGTTACTTGTGTAAGTGTTTGTGCGGCAACTTTGTTAAAACAATTTACATTTAATGAAAATGGTAAATTTGTAAGTGTAACTACAAATAATGATATAAGCAAGGAGGAAGCGGAAAAGCTGGCAAAGGACTCAGTAAGTGATGATACAGTTCCAAATGAGGAAAACACAGTTAAGCCGGAAATTTTTAGTAATATTGCTGAAGGAGAAAAGGCTTATGATATGAAAATAGTATTACCAGATGAAAAACCTAACTTGAGTCTAAGTGAGGTTAAGGGTTCAGAGGTTTATTTGTCAGAAAACAGTAGTCAAGCTACAATATGGGCTACCTATGGTAACCCTGATAAAAAAGCTTATGGCTTAACTGTTACTAAGAAAAATTATGGTGATAAGGACATAACAGATATACTTTCAACTGATGCTGACACAACAGGTGATAAATTCGTATCTGATAAGGGTTATAGCTTTGATGTTTTAAATGAAAGTGATGAGGCAACAGGTAAAATAGCAAATATTTTTATTACATATGTTGGCAATTATGAATATTCTATTTATTTTGTAAATTTTGATAATGATGAAATGTATAAAGTAGTTAATTCTATTGATTTATCAGATTATAGATAAAAAAAGTTAAATATGTAAATATGTAACATCATATCAATAAGATATAGACAGTATATAAGGCACTCTTGATTAAGAGTGCCTTATATATATTAGAATTATTCGTCAACTTTAGTTGTCCAACCCATATCATCAGGAATCTTACCCCACTGAATACCAGTAAGAGTATTGTATAATCTATGAGTTACTTCACCGATTTCACCATTGTTAATCTTGCAAACATCATCCTCGTATCTAAGTTCGCCAACAGGAGAAATAACAGCAGCAGTACCTGTACCAAAGACTTCTTCAAGTTTACCTTCTTTAGATGCCTTAATTATATCAGCAATAGCAAGTCTATCTTCAGATACAGTGTAACCCCACTTCTTTAAAAGTTCGATACAAGACATTCTTGTAATACCAGGTAATACAGTACCAACAGTTGGAGCAGTGTAGATAGTACCGTCAATCTTGAAGAAACAGTTCATAGAGCCAACTTCTTCAACATACTTTCTTTCTACACCATCAAGCCATAATACCTGCTCATAGCCTAAATCGTGACCTTTAACCTGAGCTGCAAGAGATGCTGCATAGTTACCACCACACTTAGTGAAACCAGTTAAACCAGGAGCTGCTCTTACATATTCGTCCTCAACATAAATTTTAACTGGGTTAATGCCAGTAGAGTAGTAAGCACCAACAGGAGATGCAATAATAATAAATTTGTATGTTTCAGCAGGTCTAACACCTAAATGAGGCTCAGTTGCAATAACAAATGGTCTTAAGTAAAGAGATGTACCTTCAGCAGATGGAACCCAATCCTTTTCTGTTGAAACAAGTGCTTTACATGCTTGTACAAAATCCTCAACAGGTACAGCAGGTATACACATTCTCTTGTTAGTATTCATCATTCTAGCACCGTTTTTTTCAGGTCTAAAAAGCTGAACAGAACCGTCTGGAGTTCTATAAGCCTTTAATCCTTCAAAAGATTCCTGAGCATAATGGAATACCATAGCCGCAGGGTCAAGAGAGAGAGGAGCATAAGCTACAATTCTTGGGTCGTGCCAACCCTTACCTTCTGTATAATCCATAACAAACATATTGTCTGTATAGTAAATACCAAAGCCTAAGTTATTTTGATCAGGCTTCTGCTTTGGATTTTTTGATAAATCGTACTTAATATTAAGCATAATATTACCTCTTTCCTAAATTATTATTTATCCTAAATTATATATCTTTTTCCAAAAAAATTCAATATATTTTTTAAAAAACTAAATCTTTAAAGTTATAATACTATTAAACTAGAATATAACCTATGTCACTAATGTGATTTTTAAGATGTTTAAGGTTTTCTGATTTATTGTGGCTATTGTGTTTTTTTATATAATATTGGTGAGAAATATTGTGTATTAAAACATTTGCTCCTGATAATATTGCTTTTTCTCTTATATTTTTATTAAATGTATTCAATGTTGTTAATATAAGTGTTGTAGGTAAAAGTATCCTCATTATGGCTATTACTCTTAATGTCATATCTATGCTTCCTGATGGCTGGTATTGAAATATTGTATCTTTCTGAGATATAAAAGGTCTTATTTCTATAAGTTCAGGATTAAAATCATACATATATAATATATCATCAGCTATATTATCTATAGTTTGATATGGAGAACCAACCATAATGCCACAGCCAGTTTGAAAGCCTATTAGTTTAATATTTTTTAGACAATTTAAACGAGTAAAAAGACTCATTTCTTCCGGATGTAGTTTAGTATAGTGGTCAAGAGTACAACTTTTGTGACGAAGTAAATAACTGTCGGCACCAGCATCATAAAAACTTTTGTATGCCTCATAACTTCTTTCTCCAATAGAAAGAGTAAGACTGGTTTGAGGGAAATTTGATTTTATAGCTTTTATTATTTCTACTATTTTAGCATTACTGTAAAATCCATCATCTCCACCTTGAAGTAAAAATGATTTAATACCTAATTTGTTAGCTTTTTTGTAGCAATCTAATATTTCGTCAGTATTAAGTCTATAGCGTTCAATATTTGTATTGCTTTTCATTAATCTGCAATAATAACAATCATTTTTGCAATGGTTAGTAAAGTTTATTTGTCCTTTTACAAATATTTTGTTGCCATATGATGATAAAGCTGTTTCTTGTGCTCTGTCTTTTAAAAATTGGTCATATTTATTGGTTTGGAGTATTTTTTTTAGGTTGTCTTTGTTTAGTAAAATGTCTGTTGTAAATTCCATAATATACCTTAAAAGGAACGGATAAACCGTTCCTTTGTTTTTTGTTTTATAAATTATAGTTTAAAACGGATTTAAACAAGTAATGTGAACATTACCTGTATTATATGCTGTTGCTATGAAAAGATAAAATATTATATATGGTAAACATTATGAATTTTTGTAAATTATATATTATTTAATCATTACAAAACGGCATTATTAAAAAATATTTTGTTAGAATAAACTATAATTATTTACTAAGTAATTCAATACCCTTATTAATTCTATTAATGGTATCCTCTTTACCTAAGAGTTCAGCAAGTTCACTAGCACCACAAGGAGAAGTAGGTTCACCAGAAAGGGCAGTTCTAACAGGCCAGAACATTTGACCATTTTTAATACCCATTTCCTTTATTAACTCGCACATTTTAGTGTAAATAGTATCATTATTCCAATTAGCAGTATCAATAGATTCAATTACAGGAAGAACAGCCTTTAAGTTATCAATGCACATTTCTTCTGTAGTCTTCATTTTTTTATGAATATAAAGTTCAGTTGAATATTCTGGAAGTTTATCAATAAAATCAACCATATTAGCAATGTCTTTTGATGTACCAATTCTTGACTGAACATACTTTGCTACCTTTTTAAGGTCAATATCAGTTCTCTTAATAGCCTCATTTAATTCAGGCTCAACCCAAATGTAGAAGTCATCAAAGTCCATTTTCTTAATATATTCGCCATTCATCCAAGTAAGTTTTTCAATATCAAATATAGCAGGTGACTTTGAAAGACCCTTAATATCAAATTCTTTAATAAGCTCGTCAATAGTAAATATTTCTTGATTGCCAGAAGGTGACCAACCTAAAAGTGCAATATAATTAACAATAGCATCTGGCAAGTAGCCCTTAGCTACTAAATCTTGGAATGAAGCATCACCATTTCTCTTTGATAATTTGTTGTGCTTATCTTTCATAACGGCTGGAAGGTGAACATACTTAGGAATTTCCCAACCAAATGCCTCGTATAAAAGATTGTACTTAGGAGTAGAAGAAAGATACTCAGCACCTCTTACTACATGAGTAATATTCATAGCGTGGTCATCAATAACATTAGCAAAATTGTAAGTAGGGAAACCATCAGACTTAATTAAAATTTGGTCTTCAAGCTCTGAATTATCAACAGTAATATCTCCATAAACTTCGTCGTGGAATGTAGTTTTACCATCTCTAATTTTTTGTCTAATTACATAAGGTACACCATTTTTGAGATTTTCTTCAATTTCTTCCTTAGAAAGATGTAAACAATGTCTGTCATATTTAACAACAGCATCGTGACTTGTTTCAGTTTTAAGGGAGTCTAATCTATCTTTAGTACAGAAACAGTAATAAGCCTCACCTTTTTCAATTAACTCAAGAGCATACTTAATATAATCATTTTTTCTTTCACTCTGAATATAAGGACCATAGTCACCACCTACATCTGGACCTTCATCGTGAGGCATCTTAGCCATTTCAAGAGTTTTGTATATAATGTCTGTTGCACCTTCAACAAATCTTTCTTGGTCAGTATCTTCTATTCTTAATATAAAAGAACCTCCTTGACTTTTAGCAATAAGAAACTCATAAAGGGCTGTTCTTAAATTACCAATGTGCATATAGCCTGTTGGGCTTGGTGCAAATCTTGTTCGTATCATTTCTGGTTTTCCTCCTTAGATGTATTAGTAGTATCAGTAACAGTAGAATTATTGTTGTTGTTATTGGCATAATTTCTTGCAGCAGAGAGTTTAGTTCCAATTGAAAGAAGTTTTTCTTGTAAACCGGTAAAGTTTGCACTTTTTCCACCTAGACCTATTGCATAATTTTGCTCCTTAATAGTAACAAGGTCACCAGCATAAGTGAGCATACAATCAGCAATATATGCCTTAAGTACAGGACTTTTGGAATTGTTAATGTTAGTTATGTAATCATTAAGATTATCATTTTCTTCATCAGTTGCACCAACAGACTTAAATACACTTTGACATACTTTAACAGCAGAATCAACTGTTGAAAGTATATTATTGTCATAAGAAGCGTATATAGCATCAGTTTGCTTTTTATTTTGCATACCATACACAAAACCTACAACTGTAATAAGTACTAAAATACCGATAATAATAGTGAATACTGTTTTTGTTTTTTTGTCCATAACTTTTCCTCTTTATATAATAAACATTTCAATATTACTTTAAATATTTTACAACAAATAGGGAAGAATGTCAATTCATATTAAATGTAGTTATTTTCAAATTAATTAATTTATGTTATACTGTAAAATAAAGTATTTTTTACAAAGGAGAGGGCTATGAATAAATTAAAAACGATTGTAGATGA
>UQRG01000104.1 GCA_900543365.1 uncultured Eubacterium sp.
TTTGTTGAAGTTTATCCAGATAATGGAGTCAACCTTCTTTCAAGACCTATTAGTATTTGTGAAATTGATAAAAATAAGGGTATATTAAGACTAGTATTCCAAATTGTAGGTAAGGGTACAAAGCTTTTTTCACAGTTAAAGCCCAATGATGAAATTAGACTTTTAGGACCGTGTGGAAATGGTTATACTTTAGGCGAAGGTAAGGCTGTTTTAGTTGGAGGTGGTATTGGCGTTCCTCCTCTACTAGAAACTTGCAAACAGCTTAAAGGGGAAAAAATTGTTGTACTTGGTTTTAGAAGTGGTTCTTTCCTTGTTGATGAGTTTGAAAAACTTGGTGCTAAAGTTTATGTTGCTACTGATGATGGTTCTGTTGGATTTAAGGGAAATGTAGTTGACCTTCTTAAGGCAGAAAAAATTACCGGTGATATGATTTATTCTTGTGGACCTAAGATTATGCTTAAGTTCCTTTCTATGTATGTTTCTGATAATAATATACCTTGTCAGGTATCTATGGAGGAAAGAATGGCTTGTGGCATTGGTGCTTGTGTAGGTTGTGTAGTGCAGGTTAAGGATGGAGAATCCTGGACTTATAAAAAAGTATGTAAAGACGGACCTGTTTTTGATAGCAAGGAGGTGTGCTGGTAATGAATACTAAAGTAAATATTTGTGGTGTCCAACTTAAAAATCCTGTTATGACTGCATCTGGTACATTTGGTAGTGGCAGAGAATTTTCTGAATTTGTTGACTTAAATAGACTTGGTGCTGTAGTTGTTAAGGGTGTTGCTGATAAGCCTTGGAATGGAAATCCAGCACCTCGTATAGCTGAGGTTTATGGTGGTATGCTTAATTCAGTAGGCTTACAAAATCCAGGTGTGGACTATTTTATTGAAAATGATATTCCCTTTTTAAGACAGTTTGATACGAAGATTATTGTTAATGTTTGTGGTCACGCTATTGATGAATATGTAAATGTTGTAAAAAAACTTCAAGGTCAAGATGTAGACCTTCTTGAGCTTAATATTTCTTGTCCTAATGTTAGTGAGGGTGGTATGGCATTTGGTACTGACCCTATTATGGTAGAAAAGGTTGTAAATGAAGTTAAAAAGGTAGCAGACAAGCCTTTAATTGTTAAACTTAGTCCTAATGTAACATCTATTACGGATATTGCTAAAGCTGCTGTAAGTGGTGGAGCTGATGCTCTTAGTCTTATTAATACTCTTAATGGAATGAAGATTGATATTTATAGACGCCAGCCGGTTCTTTTTAGAAAAACTGGTGGTATGAGTGGTCCAGCTGTTAAGCCTGTTGCTGTTAGAATGGTTTATGAAGTTTGTAAGGCTGTTGATGTGCCGGTTATTGGTATGGGTGGCATATCTAATGCCGAAGATGCAATAGAGTTTATTATGGCTGGTGCAACTGGTGTATCTATTGGTACTGCTAACTTTATTAACCCTAGAGCAACTGTTGATACAGTTGAAGGTATAGAGGAGTATATGAGGAAATATAATGTTAATGATTTAAGTGAAATCAGAGGTATTATAGAATAGGAGTGGGTTTATGAAAAAATTTATAGGTATTTTAGCTATGGGTATAATGGTATCATCATTGTTTACCGGTTGTGATAGTTCTAAAGGTACTGAGGCGGCTACAACTACAACTCAGGCTCAAGATGATGCTAATAAAAGTGACGAGGTAAAGGAATTTGCTAAGGAGCTTAAAAAAGATGCAAAGGAACTTAAGGATTATGTTGAAGATGGTTATACTAAGGGGTATTTAGACCAAGAAAGAGTTGATGAGTATAATAATCTTTGTGATAGACTTAATGAAATTATAGATACTCCAGAGGATACTAAAGAAATTAGAAATGAGCTTAACACTTTGAAAGATACACTTGCTGTTATTGCATCACAGTGTGCAGCCCCTAATGAAGTTGTGGATAAGTTTACTTCTGTTAATAGCTTGAAAATAAATGAAACACAGGTTGAAACTGAACAGATAACAAATAACACAAAGTCTGTTGAAAGTACAAATAAAATTGATTTCCAAGAATTAAATGATAACTTTATCAAACTTCTTAATGATGCTTCTCAAAAGGTAGATAAAGGGGAAATAAGTCAAAATGACTATACTTCTCTTATTGAGGTTGGTACTAGTCTTGCTGAAATTAAAGAAGATATAGAAAAAAATGGTGAAAATGCTGATACTCAAAAAAGATTAGCTAAGTGTAGAAAAGAAATTCACGCAGTTGCTGTAAGTATGAACTCACCTATGGCAGATAAGTTTAAGTAAAAAAAGGCTGTTGCATTTTACTTGTAACAGCCTCTAGTATTTTTGCGAAAATAATAGGAAGTGCTTATATGAGAAAAATATTTTTTGTTTTTTTAACTATTTTTGTTGTATTTAGTATTAGTTCAGTTTATGCTGGTCAGAATGATATTTATGTTCAACATACTAAAGAAGCATCTTTGAAAATTAAGGACTTTACTTTACAGCTGAATAACTTTACAAATGCTATGATTAGTTCTGGAAATGTTATAAAAAGTTAGAAAAATCAATATGACAAAAAAATAAATGATTTTGAAAATTATCTCAAAAATGACAAGTACATAGTATAGCAATATCAACATTCTGAACCAGATGCTGAAAATGATATTTATTTAAACTATAACTATGAGCCTACATCTGTAGATGTAAGTAGTTGGGATAAAAACTTAACTATTGTAAATGAACTTAATGAATACTTTAAGGCTATAAGAAGGTATAGAATAAATGTGATTTTGTATATTAACAATTATAGAAATATTCCAGCTTATCTTGCTAATTATGCAAACAAGCCTTCAGGTACATATAGTCTTGATGGAATGACTGTAAAAGTAATAAGTAAGGATTATGTTTCTATTGATATTAGCGGTGTTAATTATACAATTTCAAATGGTGCTGCTAATAGTTATTATTATGGTTATATTAAATTTATTGCACCAAATGGAAATATATATTTCTTTACGGGTTATTCTCCTTATGGTGATTGGAATGGTTATTTTGTGCCTACAGCAAGTGGTTTGGAGCTTAATTGTGAGTATAATGTCAGAAAAACATTTTTACTTAATACTGAAAAAAAGAGTAAACTTGTTGAAATTGAATCTTTAATGCTTAGCTATGTGTTTTTTAATAAGTATCTTAAACAAGGAAATGTTAATTACAGCTATAAGGGTATAAAATTTACCGGTAATGGTAATAAAATTTATACAATAACTATACCAAATCCATATAAAAAAGAAGTATCAAATACAGGAATGATTAGTGAAACATATAACGAATCTGGTCGAATCAGTAGTGGAAAATGGGAATGTATCTCTATTGGAAATAACGGATATTACTGGCTTAGAAATCAAAAAGAAAGACAAGCTACAAATGTATCTATTGATGAAAAAAATAATATGACTATAACATACAATGATATGATTATACATATAAATGTAAATAAGTAAAAGTTTTTTGTCAACTGGTATTGTTGAAAAAAACTATAATTTTAGCGGTGTAGATTATTTTAGTTCTACACCGCTTTATTTGTATTAGAAAACCCTACTCAATTATACAAAATGTAAAGTATTTAATTACTTTAATTTATTTTGTACGAAACTCTTAAGTTCATCTCTGCCAATAACTGTCTTATGAAGAACTTCTCTCTTATCAATACCCTTAATAGGAGTAGGAATAGCAACACCGGAAACTTTTTCAAGTTCGTCTAAAGCTGCAAATGGTTCAATATCAGCATACTTGCTGTCAATAGCATTTAAAACATCTTTAGCAAATTTATAAGGACTGGCTGTAGATACAACTACATTAGGAGTTTTGTCACCAGTTTCAGCAACATACTTGTCATAAGATGCCTTAGCAACAGCAGTATGAGTATCCATTACATAGTGAGTATCATCAAAAAGCCCCTTAATAGCTTTAAATGTTTCATCAACAGTTGCATATTCACCTACAAATTCATCTTCAATTTTAAATTCGTAGCTACCTTTTGTGTTAAGGTCTGTCATCATATTCTTAGTAGCCTCTGTATCACTTAAGTGATATAAAAGTCTTTCAAGGTTAGATGAAATAAGAATATCCATAGATGGAGAAACTGTTACAACAAAATCTCTGTTCTTAATCGTGTAAGCACCAGTTTTAAAGAAATCATATAATACCTTATTATCGTTTGATGCACAAATTAACTTATTTACTGGAAGTCCCATATTTTTAGCATAGTAACCAGCAAGAATATCACCAAAGTTGCCTGTTGGAACAGTAAAGTTAATCTTGTCGCCCATATTAATCTTTTCAGCCTTAACCATTTGTGCATAGGCATAGAAGTAGTAAACAATCTGTGGAGCAAGACGACCTATATTAATTGAGTTAGCTGATGAGAATACATAGCCTTTTGTCTTTAATTCAGCCTTTAACTCATTGTCAGTAAATATTTTCTTAACAGCTGTTTGAGCATCGTCAAAGTTACCTTTAATACCAACTACACAAGTATTCTTGCCAGTTTGAGTAACCATTTGTGCTTTCTGAACAGCAGAAACACCGTCTTCAGGGAAAAATACAATAATCTGTGTGCCTTCAACATCAGCAAAGCCCTCTAAAGCTGCCTTACCAGTATCACCAGAAGTAGCAGTTAAAATAACAATTTCTTCATTTACACCGTTTTTCTTAGCAGCAGTTTTTAAAAGATAAGGAAGAATTGAAAGTGCCATATCCTTAAAAGCAATAGTTCTGCCGTGGAAAAGTTCAAGGAAGTTGTCGTTTCCAGCAAATACTACAGGAGCAATAGTCTTAGTGTCAAACTTCTCATCATAAGCAGAGTTAATACAATATCTTAATTCTTCTTCTGTATAATCAGTAAGAACAAGTTTTAATACTTGATAAGCAAGTTCTTGATAGCTGTATTCAGTAATAGCCTCTAATGGAAAATCAATCTTAGGCATTGTTTCTGGTACATAAAGACCACCATCTTCAGCAATACCCTTAACGATAGCTTGACTAGCAGTTACCTTTGTGTTGTCGCCTCTTGTGCTTTTAAACATAATATTCATAATCTTATTACCTCTTTTAAAAATAATATACAATAGCTATAATATTTAATTTTATAATATTTTTTTTACTTTGTCAATTTATTTGAGTAAATTGTTGTATATTTTTACATAATATATTACTTGTAAATACATTTTTCTATTGTTATAATTAAAATAGGATAGAATTTGAATAAAAACGACATTTAAAGGAGGCTTATTATATGAAATGTCCTTTTTGTGGAAAACTAGACACAAAAGTAATTGATACAAGAACTATGGAGGATAACACTGTTATAAGGAGAAGGAGATTTTGTGACAGTTGTGATGGTAGGTTTACCACATACGAGAGAATAGATACAATTCCTCTCACTGTTATAAAGTCTGATAATACGAGAGAAACATTTAATAGAGATAAAATAACTAATGGTATATTAATAAGCTGTAGTAAAAGACCGGTATCGA
>UQRG01000105.1 GCA_900543365.1 uncultured Eubacterium sp.
CTTTGGCTTAGTAGTGGAATGCGTCTGATATGCGTTAAATATCACAAAGGTGGACTTTTATGTCAATTTAGGTGGTACCGCGGTTATTCCGTCCTGAAGTATTTATTGCTTCAGGGCGTTTTTTATTATAGCTTAGGAAATATTTTTGCAGAAAGGTGAGATAAAATGGTTAAAGCTACCGGCGAAAGGACTATTATGGATTTATCTATTGATGAAATTAAGAACCTTAGTCCTGAAGAAAAAAAGTGCGTAACGACTCATGGTACAATCCATAATGTAAGAGATATGGGTGATTTTGCTTTCGTTATTATCAGAAAAATTGGCGGTCTTATGCAGTGTGTATATAATATGAAAGGTGTTTATGGAGAAAGAGAGCTTCTTCGTGATGAAAACTGCATTAAAGTTACAGGTGAAGTAAGAGATGAGCAGAGAGCTGTAAATGGCTTTGAGCTTGTTATTGATAAACTTGAAGTTTTATCAACTCCTAAGGAAGAACTTCCTTTAAATATAAGTAAAAGAAAGCTTAATATTGCTCTTGAAAATGAAATTGAAATTAGACCTGCTGTTTTAAGAAATGAGCAGAGAAGAAGTGTGTTTAAACTTCAGGAGGGTGTTGTTAGAGGTTTCAGAAGATACCTTGAAGATAACGGTTTTACAGAGATTTTTTCTCCAAAAATTATTGCTGCTGGTGCAGAGGGTGGTGCTAACATATTTAAGCTTGATTACTTTGGTAAAAAGGCTTATCTTGCACAGTCACCTCAGACTTACAAACAGACTTTAATTCCTGTTTATGAAAGAGTATTTGAAATTGCTCCTGTATTTAGAGCTGAAAAGCACGATACAGCTCGACATTTAAACGAATATGTTTCTGTTGACTTTGAAATGGGTTATATTAATAGTTTCTATGATGTTATTAATATGGAAACTGGTATGTTAAAGTATTGCTTTAAGTATCTTAAGGAAAATTATGACCTTGTGTTAAAGAAGTTAAATTGTGAACTTCCTGAATTTGATACTATTCCTTGTGTTAAGTTTAGAGATGCTAAGGAAATGGTAGCTAAGAAGTACGGCAGAAAGATTAAAGACCCTTATGACCTTGAGCCTGAGGAAGAAAGACTTATTGGTGAGCTTTTTAAGGAAGATTATGGTAGTGACTTTGTCTTTGTTACTCATTATCCAGTTAAGAAAAGACCTTTTTATGCTATGGATGACCCAGAAGACCCAAAATATACTTTGAGTTTTGACCTTTTATTTAAGGGTATGGAAATTACTACTGGCGGTCAGAGAATTCACGATTATGATGAACAGGTTAAAAAGATGATTTTCAAGGGCTTATATCCAGAGGACTTTGAAAGTTACTTAATGCTTCATAAGTATGGTGTTCCACCACACGGTGGTCTTGGTATGGGTCTTGAAAGACTTATAATGAAGTTACTTGACGAAAAGAACATTAGAGCTACATCTATGTTCCCAAGAGATACAACCAGATTAAACCCATAAGGAGGTAAAGTATGTCAGTTCAGGAAAAGTTAATTGCTTGTCTTGTTGAAAATACCGGTATTGAGCTTACAGAAGCTATGCTTGAAGGCGTTAAGACAAGATTAAATATGATTTTAGACCTTATTGGTTACAGTGAAAATACTGAAACTGCTGTAACTGAAAATAAGGCTGTTAATATTGCAGAAACAGGTATTGATGATAACCTTATTAAATACCTTGAAGAATTATCAAGACTTAAGCTTACTCAAGAGGAAGAAGAAAAGTCTAAGGGCGAGCTTACTAAGATTTTAGGCTACATTGATATGTTAAATGAGCTTGATACTGATAATGTTGAGGCTATGAGTCACCCATTTGCTTATACTAACAACTTTAGAGAAGATGAGGTTAAGGACTCAACAGACAGAGAATTAATATTAAAGAATGCACCACAGCAAAAAGATGGTTGCTTTAAGGTGCCAACGACCGTAGAATAGGGAGGATATTATAAATGACATTTACAAATAAAACTGCCCTTGAAATAGGTCAGATGATTAAAAATAAAGAAGTATCCTCAGTTGAGGTTACTAAGTCTATGCTTGCTAATATCAAAGAAAGAGATGAAAAGGTTAATGCCTTTGTTTCTGTTTTTGAAGATGAGGCTATTAAACAGGCTGAAGAAGTACAGGCTAAAATTGATGCAGGTGAGCTTACATCACCTTTAGCTGGAGTACCTATGGCTATTAAGGATAATATTTGTACTAAAGATAGACTTACTACTTGTGGCTCTAAAATGCTCCACAACTTTAAGCCACCTTACAATGCAACAGTTACAGAAAAACTTGAGTTAGCAGGTGCTGTTGTTTTAGGTAAGTTAAATATGGACGAGTTTGCAATGGGTGGTTCTACAGAAACATCTTACTTTGGGGCTACAGGCAATCCTTGGGATGTTACTAGAGTTCCTGGTGGTTCATCAGGTGGTAGTGCTGCTGCTGTTGCTGCTGAGGAAGTTACTTATGCTCTTGGTTCTGATACAGGTGGCTCTATTAGACAACCTTGTTCATTCTGTGGTGTAAGTGGTATTAAGCCAACTTATGGTGCTGTTTCAAGATATGGTCTTGTTGCTTTTGCATCTTCCCTAGACCAAATTGGTCCAGTTGGTAGAGATATTAAGGACTGTGCAGAGGTGCTTTCTGTTATTAGTGGTCACGACGCTAAGGATTCAACTTCTGTTAAAAGACCAGTATTTGATTTTTCAACTTGCTTTGATGGTAACTTAAAGGGTATGAAGATTGGTATTCCAACTAACTACTTTGGTAAGGGGCTTGATGAAGATGTTAAAAAGTCTGTATTAGAGGCTGCTGAAACATTAAAGAAATTAGGTGCTGAAATCGAAGAATTTGAAATGAATATTGTTGATTATGCAATTCCAACTTACTATGTTTTAGCTTGTGCTGAGGCAAGTTCAAACCTTTCAAGATATGATGGTATAAAGTATGGTTATAGAAAGAGAGATTGTGAGGACTTGATGGAAGTTTACTTAACTTCAAGAAGTGAAGGCTTTGGTATGGAAGTTAAGAGAAGAATTATGCTTGGTTCTTTCGTTTTAAGTTCTGGTTATTATGATGCTTACTATAACAAAAGTTTAAAGGTTAGAGGTCTTATTAAAAAGAGTTTTGATGAAGCTTTTAAAAAGTATGATATGATTTTATCACCTGTTGCTCCAACAACAGCTTACAAAATTGGTGAAAATTCTTCTGACCCGCTTAAGATGTATTTAGGTGATATTTATACAGTATCTGTAAATCTTGCAGGTATTCCAGCTGTATCTGTGCCTTGTGGCTTTGGTTCTAACGGTATGCCTATTGGTATGCAGTTAATTGGTAATGCTTTTGATGAAAGTAAACTTGTTAGAGCTGCATATGCTTTCCAGAGGGAAACAGATTTCCATACTAAAAAGCCTGAAATGGTGAAAGGAGGAAATAACTAATGAATTATCAGATGGTAGTAGGCTTAGAGGTTCATATTGAGTTATCTACTAAGTCAAAGATTTTCTGTAGCTGTACAACTGAGTTTGGTGGTGAGCCTAATACTCACGTTTGTCCGGTTTGTTCAGGTATGCCAGGCGTACTTCCTGTTTTAAATAAAAAAGTTGTTGATTTTGCAATTAGAGCAGGTCTTGCGACTAATTGTGAAATTACTAGATATAATAAGTTTGATAGAAAAAATTATTTCTATCCTGACCTTCCAAAGGCTTATCAGGTTAGCCAGTTGTACCTTCCAATTTGTAGAAATGGTAAGGTGGAAATAGAAGTAGAGGGTGAAAAGAAGTATATTGGTATTCACGAAATCCATATGGAGGAAGATGCCGGTAAACTTGTTCACGACCCTTGGGACGATTGTACTCTTGTTGATTATAATAGATGTGGTGTACCACTTCTCGAAATTGTATCAGAACCTGATTTTAGAAGTGCTGATGAAGTTATTGCTTACCTTACTAAGTTAAGAGAGACAATGATGTATCTTGGTGTTTCTGATTGTAAGATGCAGGAAGGTTCTATGAGAGCCGATGTAAATATTTCTGTAATGCCTATGGGTTCAACTAAGTTTGGTACTCGTACAGAAATGAAGAATATGAACTCATTTAAGGCTATTTATAAGGCTATTAACTATGAGGCAAATAGACAAATTGAACTTCTTGAATCTGGTGGTGTTGTTACTCAGGAAACTAGAAGATGGGATGATAACAAAGATGCCAGCTTTGCAATGAGAAGTAAGGAAGATGCCCAAGACTATAGATATTTTCCAGAACCTGACCTTCTTCCTATTGAAATTAGTGATGAATGGATTCAAAGAACAGTTGATAATATGCCAGAGCTTCCAGAGGCTAAGAGAGCTAGATATATATCTGAATTTGGTCTTTCTGAGTATGACGCATCTGTTATTACTGCTGAAAGACAGATTGCTTATATATTTGAAGATGCTACCAAGATTTGTGGCAAGCCTAAAGAGGTTTGTAACTATGTAATGGGTGAGCTTATGAGATTAATGAGCGAAACTGGCACTCTTGCAGAAGAACTTGAAATGGATCCTGCTAAGATTGCTGAAATTATTGAACTTGTTACATCAGGTAAAATCAATAGAACTGCTGCTAAGGAAGTATTTGAAGCTGTATTTAAGGAAAATGTTGACCCTAATAAGTATATTGAAGAACACGACCTTATAATGGTAGATAATTCAGATGAAGTAGAAAAGATTATTACTCAGGTTATCAATGATAATCCTAAGTCTATTGAGGATTTAAAGGCTGGTAAGACTAAGGCTAGAGGTTTCCTTGTAGGTCAAACTATGAAAGCATTAAAGGGTAAGGCTAATCCTCAGACAGTTAATAAAATTCTTGATGAGAAGTTAGCTGAAATCTTATAATAAGTCAAAAAATAAATGCCGAGAGAAATCTTGGTATTTATTTTTTGTATAAGTATAAAATTCATAAATATTAAAAATGGGTTGTGCAATGCACAACCCTTAATGTTTGTTGAAAAATTTGTTTAAAAAAGCAAATTAGTTAGCTGCAGTTTCGCCTTCAGCTGCAGTTTCGCCTTCAGCTACAGTTTCGCCTTCAGCTGCAGTTTCATCCTCAGCTACAGTTTCATCTTCAGCTACAGTTTCATCTTCAGCTACAGTTTCGCCTTCAGCTACAGTAGTTTCTTCAGAATTACCAATAGCAGAATCACCTGCACCACAACCAACAAGACCAAATGCCATAGTACCAACAACTGCTGCCATCATAATAAACTTCTTCATAATCTTAGTCAGCCGATTAAATATATAAATATGTAAATCGGCTTCCTCCTTTCTCTTTTAGAAAATTTTGTTTTCAATTTTATTATAATACGATTTGAAAATATGTCAAGATAAATTTTATAAAAATTTTACTTTATTTTTATTTTAATGAAAAAAATGGTTTATATAGTAAGATTATTTATAATTTTATTTTTTTATGTAATATTTTATATT
>UQRG01000106.1 GCA_900543365.1 uncultured Eubacterium sp.
TTAAAAAGAAAAATTAATAAATTAAAAATGGGTTCTTTATCAACACAAGTTGACAGAGAACCCATTTTATATAGATATAAAGTAAATAGTGTATCTATATTTTTAGTAAAAATTTATTTGGTAAATCTTTAAAACTATATTTATATTATATAACTATATTTAGTTCTACAGTATTTTTATATAATCTTTTAAAATACATCAATATAAATATGTAGGTTATAGGAACAACTAAATTGATTTTTAAATAAAAAATCCTGTGCATCCAATCTCGACAGTAGCTTCCAGACGGAACAACAGGTTTCAACTCAAATCAAGCAACCTTGCAACACACGAAAATGACTGCTTAGTGCTGCTTCCTTCCGGATCTGACACGGTTCACAGGTTTCCGTTGTGCAAGACTCAATCGTCAACATTGAAAATCTGAAGGCTGACTCCACAAACTAAAGCCTCAATATGGACATAATCTCTGCTAAAGCGGATTGCAGACTACAGGGCACCGCTACCTCCCCGACTAGCACAGGACTACTATATTTTACTATGTATTTGCTAAAATGTCAATAAATTTTTAATTAAGAATTTCGCCAAAACTTAACAAAAAGTGGTCAGCTGATTTTCTGGTCTCATTCCAACGGTCTTTATTTCCTTCGTCATAAACAGCTGTTACTGTCATACCAGCTGCTTTTGCCGACTTAACACCTTTGGCAATATCTTCATAAACTATACATTCCTTTGCCTTAACGCCTAATTTTTCTGCACATAGTAAGTATATGTCAGGGAAATCCTTATTTCTAACACCACTTTTACCGTCTACAAAGGCATCAAACCAACTGACTATTCCTTCTCTTTCGAGAACTGGTAAATAATATTCTGGATTTGATGCTGTAGCAAGACCTATTTTAAGTCCCATATTTTTAATTTTAGCTATATAATCCTTTGCATAAGGCTTAAGTTTAACATTATTGGCATATTCATACAAAGCGTGGCTATTCCATTCAGCCATTATATCCTCAATAGTTTCAGGCAAATTGTAGGTTTCTTTAGTATATATAGCTCCGTTTACAAAACTCATTGTGCTTATGGCATCAACATAGTCTGGTGGCACAGTCATACCTCTTGATTTAAAAAAATCCTCATCGACTTTTTGCCATACATAGGTACTGTCTGCTATTGTTCCGTCAAAATCAAATATAACTGCTTTTATGGACATAATATTAACCTTTCTTCTTTTTGTCTTTCCAGTAACTCCACTTTAGTTTTTTGGGGTCGTGTTCTTTGTTGTTGGCATAGTAGACAGCCATTCTGTAAACATAGAGAACACATTTGTCAATATGTTCTCCTTTTTCTTTACATTCTTTTTCGTACATTTCCTCAGGGTTTTTGCCTTTCAAATCTTCAATAGAGTATATATCCAGGCTATTTAAGTGATGTTCAATATTCTTACCAACACCTGGTATATTTTGCAAGTTGCCTTTTTTCCTAAATTTTTTAAAAAAGCTTTGCATAAGTTCAGTACATTCTTTTTGTCGTATTCCTTCAGTAATAGTTACGGTGTGATTAAATCTTTTATCTTGCAGAATATTGTATATTGAGCCGGCACAACCAGCTTTAGGATTTCTCGTCCCGTATACAACTTCTTTAATCCTAGCTTGAAGAATTGCTCCAGCACACATTGGACAAGGCTCTACTGTTACAAAAAGGATACAATCCTCTAGTCGCCAATCATTTATATAGTTACAAGCCTCATTAATAGCTATTATTTCAGCGTGAGCCAATACATTGTTTTTTGTTGTTCTTAAATTAGCCCCCTTACCTATAACTTTGTTATTGTGTACAATTACACATCCAATAGGAACTTCGTTGTTGTTATAAGCTTTCTGAGCTTCCATAATAGCCATATCCATATATTGTAAATATTTTTCACTATCCATTTTATTCTCATATATTAAACAAGTTTTTCAAACTCATCTAAAAGACCTTCAAAAACAACCATAGCTTTTTCTACAGCCTCACTCTTAGTCATATCGACACCGGCACCCTTAAGCAAATCAATGGAATACTGAGAAGAACCGCCTTTTAAGAAGTTAATATAGTCATTAGCACCGTTTTCATTTAATATTTTTTGTGAAAGAGTAATTGCTGCACTGTAGCCTGTAGCATATTGATATACATAGTAAGCTGTATAGAAATGAGGTATCCTTGCCCATTCCCAACTTATTTTTTTGTTGTTACTGTTTATTTCATTGCCATAGTATTTTTTGTTAAGGTCACTGTAAATAGTACAAAGTTCATCAAATGTAAGTGGCTCACCATTTTCAATTTTTTGATGAACAGTAAGTTCAAACTCAGCAAACATAGTCTGTCTGAAAAGTGTACCTCTAAACTGTTCCATAAAGTAATTTAGGAGATATTTTCTTTCTTTTACATCAGTTGTTGTTTTTAGTAAATGTTCCATTAAAAGAGCCTCATTTACAGTAGATGCAACTTCTGCCACAAATATAGTGTAATCACCATATACAAAAGGTTGATTGCTCCAAGTGTAGTGAGAGTGCATAGCGTGTCCCATTTCGTGAGCAAGTGTAAACATAGAGTCTACAGTATTATTATAATTAAGGGAAACAAAAGGATGACAACCATAAGTACCCCAGCTATAAGCACCACTTCTTTTACCTTTGTTTTCATAAATATCAACCCACTTTTCCTTTTCAAGAGCAGATTTTAGCTTGTCACAATATTCTTTTCCCATAGGCTTAACAGCTTCAAGAACGGTTTTGCAAGCCTCATCATAGCTTTTGTGAGTATTGATGTTTTCAACAATAGGAGTATAAATATCGTACATATCAAGGTCATTTAAGCCAAGCACTTTTTTTCTGAGTTTGATATATCGGTGCATAAGTGGAAGATACTTATTAACTGTTTCAATAAGTCTTGTGTAGACTTCTACTGGTATGTTATTGGCAGAAAGTGCAGCCTCAAGGGATGATGAATATTTTCTTGCTCTTGCGTTGAATATATCTTTTTTAACAGATGCAGTATAAATAGCCGCAATAGTGTTTTTTTGCTTATAATACGCATCATAAATACTGTCAAAAGCAGTTTTTCTTAACATTCTGTCACTGCTTTCAAGAGCAGATAAAAATGTACCGTGAGTAATAGGGTGCTTTTCACCTTTACTGTCAAAAGCATCATTAAATTCAATATCAGCATTGTTAAGCATATAAAAAATATTAGATGGAGCAGCACCTACCTCATAAATCTGTGCCATAAGCTCCTCTTTGTCAGATGATAAAATATGACTTCTGTTTCTTAAAATATCTTCAATATAGTGTCTGTACAACTTAAGACTGCCGTTAAATTCAGAAATTAATTTGTTTTCATCAAGACCTAAAATTTCAGGTTCAATAAATGCTGTTGCTGAACCCATAACTGAAATAAGTCTATCACTTTTTGAATCAAGCCCTTGATAAAAGCTGTTAGTGCTGTCCTCGTTTGCTCTTAAGCCTGCATAAACACAAACTCTTTCTCCTAAAATCATAATACTATCTCTAAGTTTAAGACAATCAGCAAGGTTTTCAACAGTAATGTTGTTTTTATATTTGTCAAGTTTAACAAGACTCTGTTCAACATTGTGATAAGCCTCTTGCCAAGCCTTATCACTTTCAAAAAGGTCGGTTATGCTCCACTTATATTTATCTTCGACCTGATTTCTTTCTAAAACTTTATTCATAAAAAATCTCCTTTATATTAATTTTATTATTGATTAATCTTAATTAACATAGTATAATTATAATATAAATTACCGAAAATATACAGTATAATTTTTAATAAATTGCAAAAATGTTGGTATTATATACTGTATTTACCTCGGCATATAAAGGAGGTTATTTTTATGGCATTAAAGGTATTAATTGTTTCATCTGAAGTAGCACCATTTGCCAAAAGTGGTGGTTTAGGTGATGTTGTGGGTTCGTTGCCTAAGGCTCTTAAGTCAAAAGGGGTTGATGTAAGAGTAGTATTTCCTAAGTATAGAACTATTAAAGAAAAGTTTTTAACAGGTTGTCAGTTTGTTAGCTCTTTTGATGTTACTCTTGATTGGAGAAGGCAGAAGGCTGATATTTTTACACTTAATAATTCTGTGCCTACTTATATGATAGGTAATGATTATTACTTTGGCAGAGCTGGTTACTATGGATATGGTGATGATAATGAAAGATTTGCTTTTTTCTGTAAAGCGGCTATTGAATTTTTAGATTATATAGATTTTGTACCAGATGTTATTCATTGTAATGACTGGCAGACAGCACCTATTTGTCTTTACATAAAAGACAGATATTCAAAGATTAAGTATTTTTCTAATATTAAGACTTTGTTTACTATTCACAATCTTCAGTATCAAGGTATGTTTCCTAGAGAAACTTTGTCTATGATGGAACTTGATGAAAACTATTATTTTACTAATGACAAACTTGAGTATTACAATGCTGCTAACTTTATGAAAGCTGGTCTTTTGTACTCAGATGCTATATCAACAGTAAGTAAAACTTATGCTGATGAAATTCAGACACCTCAGTATGGTTATGGACTTGATGGTTGCTTAAGATGCAGAAATAAGGACCTTTATGGTATTGTAAATGGTATTGACTATAGTGAAAATGACCCGGCCACTAGCAAAAAAATATATGCTAATTTTTCACCAGATAATATGACTGGTAAGTATGTAAATAAGCAGAAGTTACAAAAGGAACTTGGGCTTCCGGAGAGAGCTGATGTTCCAATATTTAGTATTATATCAAGACTTGTTGACCAAAAGGGTATTAACCTTATACTTCAGGCTGCCTATGACCTTCTTAATAAAGATATTCAGCTTGTTATTCTTGGCACTGGTGATTATCACTATGAAAATATGTTTAAGGATTTAGCTTATCGTTATCCGGACAAGGTAAGTGCAAACATCTTATTTGACGATACTCTTGCTCAGAAGATATATGCCGGTAGTGATATGTTCCTTATGCCTAGCCTTTTTGAGCCTTGTGGTTTAGGTCAGCTCTTTAGTATGAGCTATGGTACTGTGCCTATTACTAGAACTACAGGTGGTCTTGTTGATACAGTTCAGCATTTTGATGCAGAAACTGGAAAGGGTAATGGCTTCCAGTTCCAAGATTATGATGCTGGTGGTCTTGTTTGGGCTATTAATCAAGCGTTACTTGTTTATGAGGATAAGAGCCTTTGGAATAAAGTTGTTCAGAATGCTATTAATACAAGATTTTCTTGGGACGATAGTGCTGATGAGTATATTGAAGTTTATAGTAAAATTAGTGGTAAAAAATAATATATTATTTTTAAACTGCCGTACGATTTTGTGTGGCAGTTTTTTTATTATTTGTAAAGAAAAAAGCTGTCATAAAAATGACAGCTCAGTCTGTCGAAAAAGTCCAGTTTAACTGGGCTTTTTTGTTTTTTTATGGTATAATTAGTTGAGGTGATAATTA
>UQRG01000107.1 GCA_900543365.1 uncultured Eubacterium sp.
TTATTTAATAATTAAATAAAGATTGTTAATATTATTGTATATATTCAGATAAAATTATATCATTAATTCTCATAGTGCTTTCAGGTGCTTCTTCAGAATTAAGAGTTATGTTTATATTTATTTTGTTTTTTGTATCGTCTTTTAAAAGATTAAGTATTAACTCATTATTTTCAATGCCTTCAAGACAACATTCAAAGTTAATATTAACAGATTTAACATTTATAGGATTTAAATTTGTCAGACAAATTTCAGGTATAGATATAATGTTTGAATTTATATCTATATTAATCAGCTTTGGCGTGTTGTCATCATTAAAATATGATTTAATATGGTTAATGTACTGATGTTCAATAGCTTTTTTGGCATTTGATACTGATGATTCTATTATATTTAATAGATTATATGTATTAACTTTATTTTTCATTTTTATTTTCCTCCTCAAGCCATAAAGGTTTTCTTTTAAAGCCAATATGGTATGTAGTTTTTTCCATTACAAATTGATGTTCAGCTATCATATATGTGGCTAGGGTTTTATCATATCCAATAATTATTCCTTTAGGAAAGTCATTTAGACATTTGTTTAAAATATTTACTTGAGCATCTCTTTCCTTATCTGAAAAGGGAAGATTTGGATTAATACTACCTATGGTAATAGCTTTTATATATGTAATATCTTTAAATTCCTTTATATTGTTTTTATTTTCCATAACTAATACTATCCTCCAGTAAATTCATTTCAACATTAAGTAAATCATTTTCTTTATCGGCTTTAAGAAGCACATATTTATTTAGATTTTTTTTGATTTCGGATATTTTTGTGTAAAGTTTGTCTGATATTGGAGTATGGTCTTTCAAAAGATAATATTCCTGATAGGTTTTATCTGTTTTAATTTTTAACTCCTTTTCTAAACCTATTAAATATTTGTTTATTTTATCAATTAGTAAACTAATTTTATTTATTTCATAAACTAATTCGCTTTTTTGTGAATATAAAGTCTGATTTTTATAAGGAATTCCGTCTGAATTTACATACACTTTTTTCTGTATACTTGGTATTTGATTTATATCAAGCACATCTAAAAGCCTTGCTATACCTTCAGGTATAGTATTAGATTCTGTTTTTATATTAAAATACATTTTAGGAGTAAAATCGGATTTTCGTATTTTTTTTGCTGTATTCTTACCAATTAAAGAAAAATTATGATTCTTATCCCAATCTGACTTTACTTCGATATTAAATTTTATAATGGAGCTGTTAATTTTTAAAGCTGAAAAAGGTACTATTGAGGCAGTAGGTACAGTTAAACTTACAGTTTCTTTTATTTCACATTCATTGTTGCTTTTTATCTTATCGTATAAAAAATTAATATTTTTTAGTTTCATTGTTGTTATTTCACAATTTATATTTTTTGTTTCACAGTAGGTGGCTATTTGCTTTAAAATACCATTGCTTAATTCAATATCAGCTTCTTTAATGGCATTGACAGGAGCAAAAATTAATTCATTAATTGGTATAAATTTATTTTTCATTGTATTTCTCCTTGCATATAGTTTAAAGTACTAGTATAATTATTTATATATGAAATAAGTATATATAATATTACACTTAGAATAAAATTTTGGGGGAATATTTAATTTATTTAATTCATAATATTTATTGTAAGACAAGGATAAAATAGGAAAAGTTTTTTAAATTTGTTTAAGGAGGTAATAAGTATGGCAGTATCAGATAAATTTTCAGGATTAGATATGAAAAATCTTATTGGGGCACCATTATCAGCAGCAGCTGACGCAAGTGTACAGCTTGCACAAAGTACGGCTGATTTTATTAACAAAGTAGGCTTTGATGAAAATGGTAAGGTTAGGAATGTAGATTTTGGCTATGAAAAAAAAGTAAATAATGATGACGGTACAGTTGATTTACAGGAAATGAAAGTTCAAGTGCCTATACTTGCGATTACCCCAATTCCGAATCTTCAGGTTGATCAGGTTAATGTTAATTTTAATATGGAAGTAAAAGAAAGTGAACAAAGTGAAAGTGCTACCGATGTAAGTGCAACGCTTGCTGGTAGTGGAAGTATATTAGGTTTTAAGGTTAGTGTAAGTGGAAGTGTTTCTTCACACAGCTCTAACACTAGAAGTAGTGATAATTCAGCTAAGTATAGTGTTGATGTGTCAGCAACAAATCACGGAACTCCAGAAGGTTTGGCGAGGATATTAGATATAATGGCCGCAAATGTTGCACCTTCTCTTGTGTCTTCAACTGCTGTAGATGAATATGGAAATCCTGTTTCAGGTGATACTAAAGTTAAGAATGATAAACTCAAAAGTCTTAAGTTAAAGCATAAACAGCTTAGCATAGCTTTGAATGCAGCAGAAAGTAGTTATAACAATGAAATTAATCTGTTTAAGAGAGAAATTAAAAATTTGGAAAATCAAAATGAGGCAAAAATTCAAAAATTAATAACTTCAGAAAGTGATGAATCTAAATTGGATACATATACTCAAAATCAAGTAAAAGTAAGAGAAAGCTGGGAAAATATGTACAGAACTGCGGCAGATACTGTTAAAGTTGTTTCATCTGCATTTACAAAAGAAAGCACAGAACCCATTATGATTTCCAACTATGCAAAACTATATGTAGTTGCTGATGATGGCAGTATTGCAAATTATTCTAGCGAATCAAATAATAAGATTGAAATATCTTTTAATAATGCTATTAAAAAATATATAACATATACTGATGCACAGACAGTTTTAGCTGATAATGAAAACAATATTAATTCTATACTTCTTCCAGAAAGTGCACAGACTGTAAAATAAATCAAAATTATATATAAAAATTAAATACACAATAAACAACATTTGTTAATTAGTATTATCAATTAAAACTATAAATTTTCGGTGTAGATTTAAAAAAATCTACACCGTTTTTTGAATTATAAAATAATGATTCTTTGTAAATATGTCAATTGATAATGAACTTTAATATTCAGGTAACCATCTACCTTTTAGAGTATATATGACCATTAATGTTACACCAAGTGCCCAAGATACTGGATATAAAATAAATATACTGGTTATGTTACTGAATAATGGTAAAATAAATTGTATCCATATAATACGGAATAAACATAATGATGTTAAGAGAACAAGCATAGGTGGTATTGGTTTTCCAACACCTCTTATTGTTCCTGCCAATCCATAGAGTATGCTTAATAAAAAGTAAAAAGGGCAAAAATATTTCATTGCAAGTATACCATATTCAATAACTTGTATATCTTTTGTAAATAAGCCTATTACTTGGTTTGAAAATGTTAGAAGGAAAATGCTAGTAAATATAGTATAAGCAAAACCAATTATTAGGGTTAACCACATACCCTTTTTTATACGATTAAAGTTACCAGCACCATAATTTTGACCGGCAAATGTTGTTATTGCCATACTAAAACTTAAAACTGGTAAAATATTAAAGCCATCAATTTTCATATAAGCACCAAATCCAGCTATTGCTTTTGCACCAAAGACATTTACACTTGATTGTACAAGTACATTTGAAAAAGATATAACCATATTTTGAATACCAGTTGGTAAGCCTATTTTTATAATTCTTGCAGCCATATTTTTGTGAATACGAATTTCTCTTAAACTTACTTTGTAGTCAGCATTAACTCTTATTAAGAATAATAGGGCAAGTAAACAAGATACTACTTGACTAATATCTGTTGCTATAGCAGCACCCTCAACACCCATATTTAAGGTAACTATTAATATTAAGTCTAACACAATATTTGTGACTGAAGCTATGCCCAAATATATCAATGGTATTTTAGAGTTGCCAGATGCATTTAGTATACCAGCAGACATATTATAAATAATGTTAAATATAACACCAACAAAATAAATTCTAAGATAAGATATAGACTCTATCATAACTTCGCTTGGTGTTTTCATCCACCTTAATATTTGAGGGCTTAAAAAAATACCTACTATTGTCAGTATAAGACCTAATATAATTGAAAGAGATAAAGCTGTATGTATAGCTATTTTAGCGTCTTTTTTGTTTTTGGCTCCTAATAATTGTGAAATAACTACACCAGCACCAACAGCTATACCTTGGCTAAAACCTATAAGTAAGGCAATTAATGATGTGCTAGAACCAACAGCTGCAAGTGCATTACTGCCAATATAGTTGCCTACAATTATTGAGTCAACAGTGTTATACATTTGTTGTAAAAAATTACCTAATATCAATGGAATTGAAAAAAGAATAATTTGTTTCAAAATATTTCCCTCTGTCATTAAGTTGTTTTTACTTTTCCCTTTTGTGGAATGATTTTGATTGATTGGGTTTTGACTCATAATATTCATTCCTCCATATGTAATTGAGTATATTAATATTATAGGCTTATTATTTAATAATGTCAAATATAAAAAGAGGCTTTTACACCTCTTTAAAGTTTAATAGCACCTTGTATTTTTTTTAAGAGAAGTTGAGCTGTTATGCCAGTGAAAGCACCTGATATTATTCCTGAAATTAATAGTATTGGTAAATAAAAAATTATTCTCCAAGTGCTTGTAATTAAAATTGCGACTGCTATTTGACCTATGTTATGACCTATGGCACTAAAAATACTAATAATCCAAATTTTATCTTTATTAATAAAAAGAGTAAACAAAGACATAAAACAAAAACTAACTAGACCACCAGCTATACTATATATAAATGCTGTCATTTGACCAGCAAATATACTACTTATTATTATGCGTAACATTAATACTATAAAAGCATCTTTCCTACTAAAAAGAATCATAACAACAAGTGTAATGATGTTAGATAACCCCATTTTTATGCCAGGTATAGGTGTTAATGGTGGTAACTGCATTTCAAGTACAAATATTATAACAGCTATTGTAATAAGAACTGAAAGCTGTGTTAATTTTTTTACACTAAAATTTTTTTTATTTTTTTTCAAGGATGCCATCAATATCATTCTCCTTATCTGTTATTGTTATAGAAAGTCTGTGTGGCAAACAAACTATTGGCACAATGCTATTTGAAATATAGCCAGTATTGACGCATACCTTATCTGCACAATCAGCATCAATTATAGCAATTTTGTTATATTCTACCCTTATAGTGTTACTATGTCCGTCTTTAGTTTTAATTTCAAATTCATAAGGTTCTTGAACTTTTTTTAAATCAATTTCTCTTATAACTTGTCCATCTTGTTTTATGATAGCTGTTTTATTATTTGTAATCTTGTTATTTAATAAAATCCAAATTATAGCACAAAAAATACAAATAACTATAAAAAGGCAAATCCATTTTATATTACTATTCACAATGTACCTCCTTATATATTAGGGTCTTAATTATTTTAACATTCAACAAAATTTATGTCAACAATATAAAATTTAAACTAAATTATATATGTCTTTTTGACTATCTTTTTATATCTTCTTAAATGTCCGCAA
>UQRG01000108.1 GCA_900543365.1 uncultured Eubacterium sp.
ATGAGTCTTCCACTCTTGTATTTCTAATGACAGCACCACCTTCTTCTAAAAATGTTGACAGCTTTGAGGCTATAGCAAGATTAATATTTTTTTCATTTATACCGTCTGCGGCTACTTTTCCTGGGTCAAAACCTCCGTGACCAGCATCAATAACTATACACTTTTTATCAACTGGCATAACTGAAACGGCAATATTTTCATCATAATATGTTTTGCCTACACCAACTAAAATTATTCCTACATATAGTAAGAACTTTGCTTTTAGTAATTTTCATAATCTCTTAAACCTCCTAAGGCTGTTATTACATTATATTTAAAAAATTAATAAGTATTCTTTAAAAAACTAAAACAGCGACAGATAACTGCCGCTGTTTTAGTATACAAAAAAGAAGGAATATCAAACTCATTCTGTCATTTCGTTAATTATAAGCTTCCTAAAAGGAGGTTTGACTTATTTAAAAGTCCACAAAGCATTTCCATTACTTTAACCTGTAATTTGTTTATATCCTCAAAAATTTTATGTAATTTTGAGTAATCACTATCTATAGAATTAAGCTCTAATGACATATAGTGTATTGCATTATCAGCTTCTATTTTTTGTCTATATTCTTTTAATGTTGTTTCAATATTTTCTTTATTTTCAACATAAGCTCTATACATATCAATTTGTTTGTTGCCAATATTTTTTTTAACCTTAGCATAGTCTGAAAGTATGTTATTTATTTCCTTATCATTTGATTTAGTATATTTAAGCATATTGTTAATTATGTCACCATTTGCTTTAACTGAATTAACCATAGCTTCAACATTGTTGCAAGAGTATATTATATTATCACTCATTAGCACCTCTCCTTTCTCTTTAAATATATAATATCACATATTTATAAAGAAAACATTAAGGCAAGATTAGGATATTCTTAAAATTAATGAGAATATTTTAATGGCATAAAGGGCAAGTTAATTATGAGGTGAATTATGTGAAAAAATGGACTTTTACTATTGTTATAGTGTTTTTAATAGTATTGACTGGATGTAATAATGTAAAGGCTAAAAATGTGCCATTAAGCCAAGTTTTAGAGGAAATAAAAGTTGTAGCAGAATTTGAAAATCCCAAAACCCTTGACCTAAAAAATCAAAATATAGCAGCAGATTTTGGTATTGATACATCAAGTATATCAGAGGGCTATGTGTATTATTCTGAAAACGCTAATGCTGATGAAGTAATTATTTTGAGAGCTGTTTCCAATGAAAAACTTGAGGAAGTTGAGAAGGCTGTTGCTGGGGAATTAAATGGAAAGGTTAATGCTTGGAAAAGTAACAAAATAGAAAATGAAAAATTGAAAAATCATATTATAAGAACCATTGGAGATTGTGTGCTTTTGGCTATTGGGGATAAAGCAGAGGAGATTAATAACATTTTTGCAGAATTAAAAGATAACTAAGTTTTTTATGTAGTTGGAATTTATTAAAATTCTCTGATTTTCTGCCTATTAACGCCTTATTGTTGTTTTTTCTATTGACAAACCCTCTTATAAATATTACAATATAAGTAGTATAAAGCCGTGGTATGCCTATGCCTATGGCTAGTGGGAGGAAGAATATGTTTTTATTTAGAAAGAGAGTATGGGCTATGTTACTTGCTGCTTTGGCTTTCATTTGTACTGCTTGCAATTCTAATAAGTCAGAAAATAACAATGACAATAATTATAGCAATGATGTAGTAGTTAATAGTTCTGATAATATAGATGTTAATGACGATATGGCACCTTCTGATGAAGAAAAAGTTGAAATAAAGGTTGGACTTGTTAAAAATTCTGCTTCTGTATTAGGCGCAGCTCATTTATTTGCTAATAGTGAAGATAATTCAGCTTATGAAAAGTATACCCCAGTGGTTTATAATACGGCTGATGAACTTTTGCTTGCTTTTAATAATGGTGAAGTTGCTACTGCAGTTTTACCTCCAGATAAAGCTGCTATTTGTTATGATAAGTCTAATTGTTATGTTACAGCTATTACTGGTGGTTGTAATTATTATATTGCTGAAAATGGTAATACTATTAATGATATAACAGACCTTAATGGTAAAACTGTTACTGTTAGTAAAGAGGATACAATGTCACAAAGTGTTCTTAATGTAGTAGCAAAGAATACTGGTATTAATATTTCATATAATCAAGTTGAAAATAATAAAGCCCTTGTTGAAGGAATTAAAAATGGCAGTGTTAAGTGTGCTATGATACAAGAGCCTTATTTAAGCCAAGTTACTAATGATAGTGTAAGAAGTGCTATTGACCTTTATGATTCTTGGAATGATGTAGCAGAGCAGGAAATGGTTACATCTTGTCTTATAGTTAATAGGAATTTTGTTTCTGAACAAGCCGTTCATTTTGGCTTCTTTATGAAGGATTATAGTGCTTCAGCATCTATGGCTAGAAGAAATACAGAAGAAACTGCTAAGGTTGCTAATAAGTTTGCTCTTGTTGATGATGTAGATGCTTGTAAGGCTGCTGTGCCTGGTTGTGGTGTTACATTTAAAACCGGTGCTGAAATGCAAGAAATGCTTACAGCGTTTTATAATCAAATATTTGCTGAGAATGCGGATATTTTAGGTGGACAAGTGCCAGACAGTAGTTTTTATTTTGTTAATGAATAATTGTAGTTTTTATAATTGCTTTGGTTAATTAAAATAATAGGTGAGTGGTGTAGATGTTTTATTTCTACACCACTTTATTTTTTGTTAGAAAAGCCACCGTTATGAAAAACGGTGGCTCATTATATGTAGTATATAAGAAGATATTAAACAACCTGTCCTTTAGTAATTACAATAGGGTCATCAGGAGTACCAATAACTTGCTTACCATCACTAATAACTGCTTCTTTATCAATTATAGCGTTTTCAATTACACAGCCTTTACCAACATAAGAACCTTTCATAACAATTGAGTTCTTAACTGAAGCATCAGCAGAAATTGTAACCTTTCTAAAAAGAACAGAATTGCTTACAGAACCGTCTACAATAGAACCTGTACCAACAAGTGAATTTTTAACATCAGCAGTTGAGTTAAACTTAGCTGGAGGGTCATCACTTGGCTTAGTGCTTATGTATGGCTCTGACTTAAACTCAGCTCTTACCTCTGGTGTTAAGAAATCCATATTAGTTTCCATATATGCTTCAACACTGTTAAGAGTATTCCAATAGCCTTCAAACTTATAACCATATATATTAAGGTTACTCTTATTTCTTAAAATAATATCCTTAACAAAGTCATAATAACCCTTAGGAATAGCTGTTTCAAGGAGCTTAATAAGTAAAGGTCTTGAAATAACATATATACCAAGTGAAATATTGTCACTCTTAGGTTCAATAGGCTTTTCTTCAAAAGAAGTAAGTTTCATATTATCGTCAAATGTCATTACACCATAATCGTGAGGGTCTTTGGTAGAATTAGCAACATTTTTAGTTACAATAGTAACATCAGCACCCTTTTCAATATGATAATCAAGTAGCTTTTGATAATCCATTTTATAAACGGCATCACCAGAAACAATAACCACATAAGGTTCGTGGCTTCTTTTAAGGAATGAAATATTTTGATAAATAGAGTCAGCAATACCTCTAAACCAGAAATTATTTTCGCTAGTAAGGAAAGGTGTGAATATGTAAAGACCGCCTTCCTTTCTATCTAAATCCCACCACTTAGCTGATGATAAGTGGTCTTGTAAACTTCTTGAATTATACTGAGTAATAACAGCTACCTTATTAATAGCTGAATTTGACATATTACTAAGAGTAAAGTCTATAGCTCTGTAGGATGCTGCAACAGGCATAGCTGCAATAGCTCTTACCTTACAGAGAGTTTTAAGTCTTTCACTGTTGCCTCCGGCAAGAATAATACCTATAGCTTTCATAATCAAATCGCCCCCTCAACAATAATAACTGACTGTCCACTAGGAAGCTTGTTTTCTGTGTAATTTTCGGCAGTAGTATTGCCATATATTACACAATTCTTGCCTATTTCAATTCCGTCAGGAACAGTTGTGTTGTTTCCAATAACAGTAATACCAGTGTTGTAAATTTTAGGCTTACAAACATTAGGAACATTTTCACCCAAACCCATTACAACATTATTGCCAATAACAGTATTTTGGTCAATGATACATCTGTCTATTACAGTATTCTTACCTATATGGCAACCTTCCATAATGATAGAATCTTTAACAACAGCTCCCTCTTCAATAGTAACATTTTTACTTATAACAGAGTGTTCAACTTTACCTAATATATCACAACCTTCGGATATAATACTTGTTTTTATTTCTGAATTTGGACCTGAATACATAGGTGGCTGTAAATTGCTGTTAGTATATATTTTCCAAAAATCTTCGTAAAGATTAAATTCTGGCAATGTTTTAATAAGTTCCATATTAGCTGCCCAGTAAGATTCAATTGTACCGACATCTTTCCAGTAGTCTTTAAATCTGTAAGCATAAAGAGTCATACCTTTATTGAGCATTGATGGAATAATATGCTTACCAAAGTCACTATCAGCGTGGATTTTGTTATCTTCAATAAGTGCTTCTCTTAACTTGTCCCAAGTAAATATGTATATACCCATACTAGCAAGGTTGCTCTTAGGGTTAGCAGGTTTTTCTTCAAATTCATAGATTTTGTCATTTTCGTCAGCATTCATAATACCGAAACGACTTGCTTCTTCCATACTAACTTCGAGAACAGCAATAGTTACATCACAGTTATTTTCTTTGTGGTACTTAAGCATAGCGGCATAATCCATTTTGTAAATATGGTCACCAGATAAAATAAGTACATATTCAGGCTTATTAGCATCAATATAGTCAATATTTTGATAAATAGCATTAGCTGTGCCAGAGTACCATTCACCTTTTTCGCCTTCTCTTTGGTGTGGTGCAAGTATAGCGACACCACCATCTCTTGTATCAAGATCCCAAGGAACACCAATACCTATGTGTTGATTAAGTGTGAGTGGTTGGTACTGAGTAAGTACACCAACAGTTTCTACACCAGAGTTTACACAGTTACTCATTGGGAAATCGATTATTCTGTATTTACCACCAAAAGCTACGGCAGGTTTAGCTTTATCCATTGTAAGTATGCCTAAACGGCTTCCTTGTCCACCGGCTAAAAGCATAGCCATCATTTCTTTTTTTCGCATAGCTTTAATCCCTCCATTCGCTATGATTTATTTAAGTATATAATAACATATTTCTATGGTAAATTACAACAAAAATTATGTAATTTGTAAAAAAAATAATTAAAAAATCGTGTATCA
>UQRG01000109.1 GCA_900543365.1 uncultured Eubacterium sp.
GCTTATAACATTAATCATTTATATCCTCCTTTTTTAGCATAAATATGGTATCAATAATACTGTCATTGAATATACCTTTAATTGAATCAATTTTTTCAATATCCTTAATTGCATCATTAATGGTCTTGTTGCAGCCGGCTATAAGTCCTCCTAAAATATTATCCATTATTCTTTCGGGCTTGTCTTGGGACATTTTATATCCTGTAATAATGTTGTTTTTAGCTATTTCTATATTATCATCAGATATATTTTTAAATGCTTTTTCGACAATTTCAATAACCTTGTTTTTGTTTTCACTGTCAATACCGGCTTCAATTAACATTATAGATTTAAATCTTAGTAATTTTGAAGAAATATAGTAACAAAGGCTTTGACTTTCTCTTGCCTCCATAAAAAGAGCAGAACTAGCACTACCACCAAAAAGCTCGTTTGCCACAATTGCCTTATACCAATTACTGCCAACAGGATTTATATTTAATCTTATACCGATACATAGTTTACCTTGAGTTATATCCATACTTTCTGTAATATTTTTAGGCTCGGGAGGATAGTACATATAGTTGCAAGGGTCTAAAACAATATTCCTTGGCTTAACTTGAATATACTTTTTAACATAATCTTTTATTTCATTTGGGTCAATGTTGCCTATTGCTATTATATCAACCTTGCTGTTATTAATGGTATTGGAATAGTGGGTGTGTATATCTACATTTCTAATATCTTCGATATAACCATCGCCATTTATGCCATAAGGCTCTTTTTCGCACATAGTTTCAATACATTTTTCCAGAGTATAGGTTCTTTTATTATTTATACTTAAATTAATGGCATTTTCAGTTTCAAGTATAACAGTATCCATATTGTTAAACTCTGGTTCAAGTAATATTTTGCCTAAAATTTCAACAGCATCTTCAACATAAGTGTCAGTAGTTTTGCACATAAGTTCAATTATGTGTTCTTCACCCTTTTTTAATATGTTAGCAGATATGGATGTATTAATTTCCTCTAATTTACATTCAATTAATTTTCTTGATTTATAATCTTTACAACCGTTTAATATACCTTTTGCAACCATAGCGTTGCCTGTAACTGTTTCTCTTTTTATTGGGGTTCTTAAAAGTACACAAAGACTTACAGTTGGAAACTTGTCTGTATATATTCCGTAAAAATCAACACCATTTACTATTTCTGCTGTGTACATAATTCCCTCCTTACATATATCTCCTCATATTTTTTAATGCACTTTTTTCAAGTCGGCTAACTTGTGCTTGACTTATGCCTATTTCTTCAGAAACTTCCATTTGAGTTTTGCCTTTAAAAAATCTAAGATTAATAATATATCGTTCTCTGTCATTTAGTTTTTTTAATGCCTCTTTAAGTGAAATGTTTTCAAGCCAATTAGTATCAGTATTTTTTTCGTCACTTACTTGATCCATAACATATAAGGCGTCTGTGCCATCGTGGTATATTGGTTCAAATAGTGAAATAGGGTCTTGTATTGCCTCAAGAGCAAATACAACTTCTTCTTTTGTCATAGCTATTTCTTTTGCAATTTCTTCAACTGTAGGTTCTTTGTTGTTTTCGTTAGTAAGCTTTTCTTTTGCCTGTAATGCTTTGTAGGCAGTATCTCTTGCAGAACGGCTTACTCTAATAGGATTGTAATCTCTTAAATACCTTCTTATTTCACCAATTATCATTGGAACAGCATATGTTGAAAACTTAACACCTCTTTCTGTGTCAAAGTTTTTAATAGCTTTAATAAGACCTATGCAACCTACTTGAAAAATATCATCAGCACTTTCTCCTCTGTTGTTAAAGCGTTGTACAACACTTAACACAAGTCTTAAATTTCCGTAAATGTATTTTGATAATGCTTCTTGGTTGCCCTTTTTAATTTCAGCAAAAAGCTCTTCTTTTTCTGCTTGGGTTAATGTAGGAAGTTTGCTTGTGTTTACACCGCATATTTCCACTTTATTAATAGCCATAATCATCCCTCCTACAAAATATCTTTGCCTATGAAAGTAAATTTATTCAATATTTGGATATACATATTTTGTCAAAAAAATATTTACAGTTTAATTTATATGTTGTAAAATGTAGATATAAAATGGGAGGAGGTTTTATAGTGAGAAAGTTTTTAGATGAATTTAAGACATTTGCTATGAAGGGGAATATGATTGATTTAGCTGTTGGTGTTGTTATAGGTGGTGCTTTCAGCAAAATTGTAACTATGATGGTTGATTGCATTATTACACCACTTATTGCTCTTGTGCTTCAGGCTATTACCGGTCAATCTAGCACAGATGCTCTTTTTGGCAGTTGGGTTGTTGGACCTTTTCCAATAGGTCAGCTTGTTAGTACAATTATTGATTTTATTATTACTGCTCTTGTACTTTTTGTTATTGTTAAATCTTTAAATAAAATTCAGAGTATTGGTAAAAAAGAAGAAGAGGAAACTGTTCCTACAACTAAAAAATGCCCATACTGTAAAAGTGAAATCAATGTTGAGGCAACAAGATGTCCTCATTGTACATCTGAAATATAAAGTATAGTTAATTTACCAAAAGACAGTAGTATTTTAGTGAGAAGAAAAATAAACAGACCATTGTCTGATGTAACTGTAATTAATTTTTATAAAGTAAAAAAGTTTTAAGGAGAAATAATGAAAAAACTAGATATATATACAGATGGAGCTTGTTCTGGCAACCCTGGTTCGGGAGGATACGGAGTAGTTATGCTTTACAAAGGAGCAAGAAAAGAGATTAGTCAAGGTTACAAAACTACAACAAACAATAGAATGGAAGCTCTTGCTGTAATAAAGGCATTAGAGGCATTGAAAGAGCCTTGTGAGGTGACGCTTTATAGTGATTCAAAATATGTTGTAGATTCAATAACTAAAGGTTGGGTATACAACTGGAAAAAGAGAAATTGGATAAAATCAGATAAGAAAAAGGCATTAAATGTAGACCTTTGGGAAAGACTTTTACCTTTGCTTGAAAAACATAAAGTAGAATTTGTGTGGGTAAAAGGTCACGCAGACAATGTTGAAAATGAACGATGTGATGAGCTTGCAAGAATGGCTATAGCTAGTGGAAATCTTTTAGAAGATGAAAATTACAGAGGTTAAAATTTTGCTTTGGTTAAATTGACTATATATTTATATAAGTAAAATAAATAATTGGTAAAACCTTTATATTGATAAATTTTACTCTTAGTGTTAAAATAGTAATAATGCGGCAATATTGATTTTTTTATAAAATATATTAAATTTGAAAGAAAGTGTGGAAAATTTTATGATTAAAACAAGAGATGACATCAGAAATATAGCTATTATTGCTCACGTTGACCACGGAAAAACTACATTAGTTGATGAGCTTTTAAAGCAAAGTGGTACATTTAGAACTAATCAGGTGGTTAGAGAAAGAGTAATGGATAGTGGTGATATTGAAAGAGAAAGAGGTATCACTATTCTTTCTAAAAATACATCTGTTTATTATGAGCATACTAAAATTAATATTGTAGATACTCCAGGTCACGCTGACTTTGGTGGTGAAGTTGAGCGTGTGCTTAAAATGGTAAACGGTGTTGTACTTGTAGTTGATGCTTATGAAGGTGCTATGCCTCAGACTAAGTTTGTTTTAAGAAATGCTTTAGGTCTTGGTTTACCTGTAGTTGTTTGTGTAAACAAGATTGACAGACCAGAGGCAAGACCTAATGAGGTTGTAGATGAAATTCTTGAATTGTTTATGGAGCTTGACGCAACAGATGAACAGCTTGATTCACCTTTTGTATTTGCTTCTGCTAAGTTGGGTAAGGCTGGTCTTACACCAGAGGAGGCTCTTAACGCAACTGATATGAAGCCTTTATTTGACACTATTGTTCAGCATATTCCTGCTCCGGAGGGCGACCCAGATGCTAACTTACAGATGCTTGTTACTACTATTGATTACAATGAATATGTTGGTAAAATCGGTATTGGTAAAATTGAGCACGGTACTGTAAAGGTTAATGATGAAGTTTGTATTGTAAACTATCACGAGCCGGAAAAACTTATGAAACTTAGAGTTACAAAGCTTTATGAATACGAAGGACTTGAAAGAGTAGAGGTTAAAGAAAGTACAATTGGTTCTATTGTTGCTGTATCCGGTATGCCTGATATTCATATTGGAGATACTATTGCTGGTATTGATAATCCTGTACCTCTTGAAGTTAATAAGATTTCTGAGCCTACACTTTCTATGACATTCCATGTAAATGATTCTCCATTTGCAGGTCAGGAAGGTAAGTATGTTACTAGCCGTCATTTAAGAGATAGATTAATGAAAGAATTAAATACTGATGTATCTTTAAAGGTTGAGGATACAGATGTTGCAGAGGCTTTCAAGGTAAGTGGTAGAGGTGAGCTTCACTTATCTATTCTTATTGAAACAATGAGAAGAGAAGGCTATGAATTCCAGGTTTCAAGACCAGAAGTTTTATTTAAGACTGACGAAAATGGTAAAAAACTTGAACCTATGGAGCTTGTGACTATTGATGTTCCAGAAGAATATGTTGGTTCTGTTATTGAAAAGCTGGGTACTCGTAAAGGTGAAATGGTAAATATGGCACCAAGCCATAGTGGTTATACAAGAGTTGAGTTTAATATTCCTGCAAGAGGTCTTATTGGTTATAGAAATGAATTTATGACTGATACAAGAGGTAATGGTATTATGAATAGCCAGTTTAATGGTTACGAGCCATTTAAGGGTGAAATTCCTACAAGAAGTCAGGGTTCATTAGTTGCTAGCGAAACTGGCGATGCTGTTGCTTATGGTCTTTTTAACGCACAGGAAAGAGGCGACCTCTTTATTGGTGCTGGTACTAAAGTTTATATGGGTATGGTTGTTGGTAGAAATGCTAGGTCAGAAGATATGCCTATTAATGTTTGTAAGAAGAAACAGCTTACTAATACAAGAGCATCAGGCTCTGATGATGCTTTAAAACTTACTCCACACATTGTAATGAGTCTTGAGCAGTGTATTGATTTTATTTCTGACGATGAGCTTGTAGAGGTAACTCCGGAATCTCTCAGAATTAGAAAGAGAATTCTTGACCCAGTTGAAAGAAGAAAGGCTGCAAGAAATAACTAATTTAATATAATTTTAAATTAGTGAATTTATAAATTTGTAATGTGTAAGGGAAAATGGCATTGCTATTTTCCCTTTACTGACTATATATAAGGACGGACAATATGGGGAACAATAAAGATAATAATTTATTAGGTGGTTCATTTGTTAAAATGGCTGCCATACTTGC
>UQRG01000110.1 GCA_900543365.1 uncultured Eubacterium sp.
ACACCTTTATGGCACTTTCCTCTGCCTTTTCTGTCATATCATTTCTTATTTCTCTTTCAACAGCAGGTGCAATAAGTCGTTTATAACTATCTTCAATAGCCTCTTTCAAAATATCTGTTGTATATTTATTATCTCTTATTATTTTATTTTCGATTTTTTTTAATATATTCTCAATAGGAGCTTCAATTTTTACAGATAATACCTTTTCTTTCTCTCCTCTATTTATAGCAAGTATTCTATGGCTAGGCAATTTTTTAACAGGCTCACTATAATCATAATACATTTCAAATACAGATTCAGTGGTTTCATCTGTTGCCTTAGTAGCAATTAAGCCTTCATTATAAGTCATTTTTCTTATAATAGCTCTATAGTCTGCATCATCAGAAACCATTTCGGCTATAATATCTTTTGCACCAATTAAAGCATCTTCAACTGTATTAACTTCCTTATTAGCATCAACATACTTTTCAGCAATTTTTTCAACTGGCTCCTTAGTAAGTTGCATCATTATTTCATTAGCTAAAGACTCAAGTCCCTTTTCCTTTGCAATAGTTGCTCTAGTTCTTCTTTTTGGTCTGAAAGGTCGGTAAATATCATCAATTTCAGTTACAGTAATAGCTTTATCAAGAGCCAATGATATTTCATCAGTAAGTTTTTCCTGCTCTTCAATTAAATTTCTAACCTGTTCTCTTTTTTCGTCTAAATTTCTTAAATAAGTTAATCTTTCAAACAAATTTCTTAACACAATATCATCAAGAGAACCTGTCATTTCCTTTCTATATCTTGCAATAAAAGGAATTGTGTTCCCTTCATCAATTAATTTAACGGTGCTTTCAACTTGTCCTAACTTTATACTAAATTCTTCTGCTAAAACTCTATTAATATCCATTTTTTACCTCTATTTATATTCAACAATACTTGGTATAACAATATCATCTTCAATTTTAATTATACCATAACTATAATTACTGCCACCTCTTGGTGATGATAAACTGCCTGGATTCATAATAATTATACCATTATAGTTATCCACCAAAGGAATGTGGGTATGTCCATAAAGACAAACATCTGCACCTACTTCTGCACCTTTATAACAAAGCCTATCAATACTCCAATTTACACCATATAAATCACCGTGAGTAACAAAAAACTTTTTACCAAACAGTACAAAAATATCTTCATTAGGCACAGCAGAACCATAGTCACAATTTCCTCTAACATTATAAAACTTTAATTCTGGGTATCTTATCTTTAAACTATCAACATCTTCTACAACATCACCACAATGTATGACTGCATCAATTTTGTCAGCTATAGAATTAATAACTCTATATACCTTACTCAAATTACTATGTGTATCACTTATAACTAATATTTTCATTACATTTCCTCTAAAATATCCCTAACCATATCAAGAGCTTTACCTCTATGGCTTATTTTGTTTTTCTCCTCCATTGAAAGCTCTCCTGTAGTCTTATTTAACTCAGGCACAAAAAATATCGGGTCATAACCAAAGCCGTTGTTACCTTTTATTTCATAACCAATTATACCTTCTATAGTTCCTCTAACAACCTGTGTTTCTTTACTAGGACAAGCTACAGCCATAGCACAAACAAAGCGTGCTGTTCTTTTATCCTCTGCCACACCTTCAAGCTGTTCAAGTATATTAGCATTTTTGTAATCATAAGATGTGTCGTGACCTAAATACCTAGCAGATAAGACACCTGGAGCTTTGTTAAGATAATCAATTTCAAGTCCAGAATCATCTGCTACAACAATTTCATTACAAACTTTCATAATTGCCTCTGCCTTTAAAATTGCATTATCTTCAAATGTTAAGCCATTTTCATCAACATCAATGTCAATTCCTACTTCTTCCATACTTTTAACATTATAATCCGGAAGTTTAGCTTTTATTTCTTTCATTTTGTCCATATTTTTAGTTGCAAATATAATAGTTTTCATTCAATAAACCTCTTTTCGTCAGATTTAATATTTTGTTTAATTATAACACATAACATAAAGAATTTACAATATTTTATTATAACATTTGACTTTTATAATAAACAGTGTTAAAATATATGTATTTAAAAAAAATAAATCGTTAAATTGTATAATGTAACATTTTCTTATATTTTTTTACTAATTTTATTATTTTGAAATATTTAATTTATGTTACAAATCCTTATTTTATGCCCAAAACACTTGACAAATTTGCTAAATTCTTGTAAAATAGGTTGTAACATTTATGTAACAACTTTTTAGAAAGGAAGTCCTATATGTCAAAGTTAAGACTATTAACCAAAGCAATTTCGGCAGGCTGTATCCTTAGTATTTTTATGACAGCTACAGCCAATGCTTCAAATTTAGCTAAGGTTACAGCCACTTCCGTTAATCTTCGTTCATATAATTCAACTGAAGGTCAGGTTGTAGGTACAGCAAACTCTGGTGATGTACTTACTATTACAGGTAATGCTAACAACGGATGGTTTAAAGTTAAGAAAAACGGTTTAGGTGAAGCTTTTATAAGTTCTCAATATTTATCTATATATCAGACTGATGCTACTTGTATTGGTGATACTGTTAATGTGCGTACAAGTCCTGCTGTTACATCAACAGTTATTGGTACTGCTAAAAAGGGGCAGGTGTTTGTAACATCTGGCAAATGTGGTGATTGGTATCAAATCAACTTTAACGGCACTACAGGCTATATTAGTGGTGAATATATGCAAGGTACTCTCTTACAGTATCTTCCTGAAGTTCCTGCTCCTACTGCTTCTACTGAAACTACTGCTTCTGCTATAGTTTCTACTAACGAAAATACTTCAGATGATATATATGCAGTTGTCGAAGTCCCTTCACTTAATCTTAGAGCAGCAGCTTCTACTGAATCAAAGGTTATTAAATCTTTATCTAGTGGTTACAACTTAAATGTAGTTGGCTACGAAGATGGCTGGGTTAAAGTTACAGATGATGATAATAATTCAGGTTTTGTAAAAGCTGAATATATTAACTTAAAAAATGGTAAAAAACCTGAAAACAAAACTGAATTAAAAGATACTTCTTCTTTTGATTTTGAATATGAAAAAAATTATACTAACAAAGGTGATGTTGATTGTAGAGATTTAGTGGAATACTCTAAACAGTATGTTGGCACTCCTTATGTTTGGGGTGGTACTGATTTAACAGCTGGTGTTGATTGTTCTGGTTTTATTTATAGTGTGTACAAGCATTATGGTATTACTTTAAACAGAACATCAAGAGATATGTTCACTCAAGGTACTTCAATTACTAAGTCTGAATTAGTACCTGGTGATTTGTTATTCTTTAACACTGGTGGTGATTCTGTAATATCCCATGTTGGTATGTACATAGGTAATGGTGAATATATTCACTCTACTAATGGCAATGGTAATGGTGTTACTATTTCAAATTTAAGTGATAATTATTCAACAAGTACTTATGTTGGAGCTAAAAGAATATTAGATTAATAAAATGAGCTGTTACAATTTGTAGCAGCTCATTTATATTTAATTTATAATAATGACTTATAAAGCTTAGCAATATCTTCAACAGATGTATCCTTAGGGTTGCCTGGACGACAAGCATCATCATAAGCAGATTGAGCAAGGAATGGAATATCTTCTTCCTTAACAATATCCTTTAAATCACTTGGAATACCTACATCTTGAGATAGTTTCTTAACTGCATCAACAGCAGCCTTTCTATATTCATCTTGAGTCATATTTTCAGTACCTTCAACACCCATTGCCTTAGCAATATCTCTGTACTTTTCGCCAGTAGCCTCTGCGTTATATTCCATAACTGTTGGAAGAATGATAGCATTAGCAACACCGTGAGGAGTGTCATACAAAGCACCTAAAGGATGAGCCATTGAGTGAACAATACCAAGACCTACATTAGAAAAACCCATACCTGCAATATACTGACCAAGAGCCATACCTTCTCTGCCCTCTGGAGTATTTTCAACAGCACCTCTTAGATTATTTGAAATAATTTCAATAGCCTTTAAGTGAAACATATCAGAAAGTTCCCAAGCACCAGCTGTAATATAACCTTCAATAGCGTGAGTAAGAGCATCCATACCTGTTGCGGCTGTTAAGCCCTTAGGCATTGATGACATCATATCTGGGTCAACAACAGCAACTACAGGAATATCGTGAACATCAACACAAACCATCTTTCTATTCTTAGATGAATCTGTAATTACATAGTTAATTGTAACCTCAGCAGCAGTACCAGCAGTTGTAGGAACAGCAATAATAGGTACAGCCTTATGCTTAGTTGGAGCAACACCCTCAAGACTTATAACATCAGCAAATTCAGGATTTTTAATAATAATACCAATAGCCTTAGCAGTGTCCATTGAAGAACCACCACCAATAGCAATTATGTAATCAGCACCGCTATTTTTAAATGCTTCAACACCAGTCTGAACATTTTCTACTGTTGGGTTAGGCTTAATGTTAGAATAAATTTCATAGTCAAGTTTTGCATTATCAAGTACATCAGTAACCTTCTTAGTTACATTAAACTTAATTAAATCCGGATCGGAACAGACAAAAGCCTTTTTAAATCCTCTGCCAATAGCTTCATCAGCTATATTCTTAATAGCACCAGCACCGTGATAAGATGTTTCATTTAATACAAATCTGTTTACCATATTACATACCTCCAATATAAGTTATATTTTTTTACTTATATCTATATTATAATACACAATTATAACAAAAACAAGTCTTTTTTTTGTTATTTTTTATGAATATTGTATATATTATAATATTTCACCATCTAATACAGCTTCCACAAGGTCATTGCCTATATAAGTCAATTTTAACGAAAAAAAGGGTCTGTCTTCATCTATTAATTTAAGGAAAATTTTATCACCTTCCCACAAATTTAATGATAATAACTCTTTTTTATCAATCCATTCCAAATCACCCTCATCACAATCAATTATTTCCCCAACATAATCATAAGCTTTATATAAACACATAAATTCTGTTTCATAATTATCAGCATTAAATGTTACAATACCCTTAAACCTATAATTAGTAAGAATTAATCCAGTTTCTTCTTTTACTTCTCGTAATAGACAATCATCTGGACTTTCTCTTTCTTCAAAATGTCCTCCTACCCCAATCCATTTATCTTTATTTATATCAT
>UQRG01000111.1 GCA_900543365.1 uncultured Eubacterium sp.
ATTTATGCAATTTGTGCATTATCAATGAATACAGTAAATGGTTTTACAGGTATGTTTTCTTTGGGTCAGCCTGGTTTTATGGCTATTGGTGCTTATGTTACAGCACTTCTTACAGTAGATAAGGCTCATAAACTTTCAATTTATACAATTATTCCACTTTCTGAAAATGGTTTTATAGCAAATATTCACGCTCCGTTTTTTATTGCTCTTATTATAGGTGGTATTATTGCGGCAATATTTGCCTTTATTGGTTTTCCGGTATTAAGATTAAAGGGTGACTATTTGGCAATTGCCTCTCTTGGTTTTTCAGAGATTATAAGAATTTGTATTACAAATGCTACAGGAATTACAAATGGACCTACAGGTATTACCGGTATTCCTAATACATATATGAATCTTTATATTATAGCCGGTATACTTGCACTTATTATTATATTTATGCTTGCTATGATTAAGAGTAGTTATGGTAGAGCGTTACTTGCTATTCGTGAAGACGAAATTGCAGCACAGGCAATGGGTATTAATTTGTTTAAACATAAAATGATTGCCTTTGCTTTAAGTGGTTTTGTTGCTGGTATTGGTGGTGGCTTACTTGCTGCATATACTCAGGCTATTGACCCTAAGATGTTCCAGTTTATAGTTGCTTATGAAATTCTTCTTATGGTTGTATTAGGTGGTCAGGGTTCTGTATCTGGTACAGTAGTTGGTGCATTTATTGTTAGAATTGCTATGGAAAAACTTAGATTTCTTGATAACCCAATTGACTTTGGATTTTTTCAGTACAAAGGTATTGAGGGTATGAGAATGGTAGTATTCTCTGCACTTCTTATGCTTGTTATTATTCTTTGGAGAAAGGGTATATTTGGTAATAAGGAATTTAGTTGGGATAGAGTGTTTGGATTTTTTGAAAAGTTTAAGAAATCTCCCAAAAAGGAGGTGCAAGATTAATGGCAGCATTACTTGAAACTAGAGATGTAACTATAAGATTTGGTGGTCTTGTAGCTGTTAATTTGTTAAATGTAGAGGTTAAGCAAGGTGAAATTATTGCTATTATTGGACCTAATGGTGCTGGTAAGACAACAGCTTTTAACCTTATTACAGGTGTTTATGAACCAACAGAGGGAGATATTCTTTTTAATGGTGAAAAAATAAACGGCAAACGCCCAGATGAAATTGCTAAACTTGGTATTGCTCGTACTTTTCAGAATATTAGACTTTTTAAGGATTTAACTGTACTTGAAAATGTACTTATAGCAATGCATCTTAATATTAAGAGTGGTTTTTTCACAACTGTTTTAAAACTTCCCAAGGCAAGAAAAGAAGAAAAGGAAATGATTAAATTTGCCGAATTTCTTCTTAAAGAAACAGGACTTTTGGAGCATAAAGACGATGTTGCATCAAGTCTTCCTTATGGTTTACAGAGAAGATTGGAAATTGCAAGAGCTTTAGCAACTAAGCCTAAACTTCTTCTTTTAGATGAACCGGCAGCAGGTATGAATCCGAGGGAAAGTGCTGACCTTGCAGAATTTATAAAAGAAATAAGAGATAAGTTTGCACTTACAATTGTTTTAATTGAGCATCATATGCAACTTGTTATGGATATTTCATATAGAATTTATGTTCTTGAATATGGTCGTACGATTGCAAAGGGTGTTCCTGCTGAAATTCAGGCTAACCCAGCTGTTATTAAGGCATATCTTGGTGAGGAGGAGGATTATTAATGCTTGAAATTAAGGATTTAAGGGTTAAATATGGTGGAATTGTTGCCCTTGATGGAATATCTATGAAAGTTCCTGAGGGCAAAATAATCACTCTTGTTGGTGCTAATGGTGCTGGTAAGAGTACAACTCTCCGTTCTATTACTAAGTTGGTTACTCCTGTAAGTGGTTCTATTACTTATGATGGTAAGGAGCTTACTCGTATGAGTACACAGGATATTGTTAAAATGGGCATTACTCTTGTTCCAGAGGGTAGACATGTGTTTGATGATATGACTGTTGACGAAAACCTTATGATTGGTGCTTACTTAAGAAAAGACAAGGAAAATTTTAAAAGGGATATTGCATTTATTCACGAAATGTTCCCTAGACTTAAGGAAAGAGCAAAACAGTTAAGTGGTACTCTTTCTGGTGGTGAACAGCAAATGGTTGCTGTTGGTCGTGCCTTAATGAGTAATCCAAAGGTTATGATGATGGATGAACCATCACTTGGTCTTGCTCCTCTTGTAATTAAGGATATTTTTAATATTATACAAAAGGTTAATAAGGAAAAAGGTATGACTATTCTCCTTATTGAGCAAAATGCAAATGCAGCCCTTAAAATTGCTGATTATGGTTATGTTATGGAAACAGGTAGAATTAGACTTGAGGGTACTGGTCAAGAACTTTTGGCTAATGAACAGGTTAAAGAACTTTATCTTGGAAAAAGTCAATAAATTGTAGTTTAAATTTGTTCCAAAGTTTTATCTATTTCTGATAAAACTTTGGATTTTTTAATAAATGCATATTACAGCAATAGTGGATAATCACTAGAAATTTTGCTTTTGAAATAAATATTTCATTGTAATATGATTGTCAATTTAAATTTATTAACATAATTATACTGTATTTATGTGAATTAAATTATAGTTTACTTTTCCTTTATTCCATCGTATTTACCATTCATATATACATAATTACCTCTAACTCGTCTAAATTTAGGTCGTCTAACAGCAAATATTTCAGCCAAAACAATAACCTCAATAAGATTTTTAAACATATTTCTTCTATTCCACATTTCTACTTGCTGAGTTTCAAGGTTAATTTCTTGTACATCGTCCATTTCTTCCTCTGTTAATTTAATAACTTTATCCACAATTTGGGCTAGAGTTTCTCTATCTATACCTAATTCATCGTAAATAGGGCTATTAATATACTCATAGTCATCAACAATTCTTTCAACATATCCACTTAATACGCTGTTTAGCTCATTATAGAGAGCTTTCATTATTTCCATATCTCTTTGAGGAATGTCGGTTCGTATATTTGGCACAACTACATTACTTGTGCCTTCTCGTACATCATATCTTGGAGTAAAAGCAACATCATCCATTATGTCAGCCATTTGTTCCACAGTAACATTTTTATATGCAGGCCAGCCTTGACCTAATTTATAGCTTGTGTAGTCGCCAAAAAGCCTTTCCATATCCGGAGTATAATTTTCTATATTGTAATACATAATATGCCTCCAATATTTGTTATAATGTAGGTTATTCATATAAAATGTAATTGTGACATATAATTTTTGTTCTTTTTAATTAGTTTTCCCCTTGTAATATTGGAATAAGTTGTGTATAATGAAATTAAATATAAGATATTTTTTTGTATCAAATGCGAAAGGAGATTTTTTTATGGGTTATATGGAAGAATATAAGCATTGGTGTGAGGATAGCTATTTTGATGAGGCTACAAAGGCTGAACTATTAGCTATTAAAGATGATGAAAAGGAAATAGAAGAAAGATTTTATAAAAATCTTGAGTTTGGTACAGGTGGTTTGAGAGGTATTCTTGGTGCAGGTACAAACAGAATGAATATTTATACTGTAAGTAAGGCTACACAAGGATTTGCTAATTACATAAAGAGTCAAGGGGAAGTTGCTGTTAAAAAGGGTGTAGTTATTGCTTATGATTCAAGAAACTTTTCTCCTGAATTTGCAGAAATTACAGCCAGAGTTTTAGCTGGCAATGGTATTAAGGCATATCTTTCCGATGAGTTAAGACCAGTACCAATGCTTAGTTTTGCCGTTAGAAATTTAGGCTGCACAGGTGGAGTAGTTATTACAGCTAGTCATAATCCGCCGGAATACAATGGTTACAAGGTTTATTGGGAAGATGGTGCTCAGGTACCTTTCCCAAGAGATGGTGAAATTATTAAGGAAGTTAATGCAGTTACTGATTTTTCAATGATTAAAAAGGCAGATTTAACAGAGGCTGTTAATTCTGGTATGATTCAGTATGTAGGTCCGGAACTTGATGTTCACTACATTAATGCTGTTACAAATCAGATTGTAAATCAGCATATTATTGATAATACAGATTTAAAGATTGTCTATACACCTATTCACGGTTCAGGTAATAAACCTGTTAGACGAGCTTTAGCAAAGGCTGGGTTTAAAAATGTATTTGTTGTACCTCAGCAAGAAAAGCCAGATGGTAACTTTACAACTGTAGGTTATCCAAATCCGGAAAATAAGGCAGTATTTGACCTTGCAATGGAACTTGCAAAGAAAGTAGATGCAGATATTATTGTAGGTACTGACCCAGATGCAGATAGAGTGGGTGCAGTTGTTAAAAAGACTGACGGTGATTATATGGTACTTACTGGTAATATGACAGGTGCGTTACTTTGTGAATATATACTTTCACAGAAAAAGGCAAATGGTACTTTACCGGTAAATGGTGCAGTAGTTTCTACTATTGTATCAACTGATATGACTAAGGCTATTTGTACTGAATACGGTATGAAGTATTTTGATGTGCTTACAGGGTTTAAGTACATTGGTGAAAAAATTAAGGAATTTGAAGCAGACGGTAGCTATGAGTATATGTTTGGCTTTGAAGAAAGTTACGGTTGTCTTGCAGGTACTTATGCTAGAGATAAAGATGGTTGTCTTGCAACTATGCTTATTTGTGAACTTGCTGCTTACTACAAGTCAAAGGGTATGAGCCTTTATGATGGACTTCTTGCTCTTTATGAAAAGTATGGCGTTTATAAGGAAACTATTACATCAATTACATTAAAGGGCATTGATGGAGCAGCACAGATTAAGAAAGTTATGGATACTTTAAGAGCTGAGTCACCTAAGGAAGTTGCAGGTGTTAAAATTGTTGAGACTAGGGATTACTCAATTGACAAGATTGTGAATCTTGTTACTGGGGAGGAGTCAAAGAGTGGTTTACCATCAAGTAATGTACTTTATTATGTACTTGAAGATGGTACTTGGTTCTGTGTAAGACCTAGTGGTACAGAGCCTAAGATTAAGATTTACTTTGGTTCAAGTGATAAGAATGCTGATGCAGTGGATGAAAAACTTAAGAGTGCAGAAAGTGGCATTCTTGGTATTGTTGACGAAATTTTAAAGTAATATATTAATAATTCTGAGAGCTGTTGAATTTTTAAACAGCTCTTTTTTCTTGTTGCAAA
>UQRG01000112.1 GCA_900543365.1 uncultured Eubacterium sp.
TTTAATCACTTAATATATTATTCTATAAAAATTCCAATAAGCTTCAATCAATTAAATCTCAGCCATTACATCTTGCATATCATACTTACCAGCCTTTTTTCCCTTAATAAACTTAGCAGCCTTAACAGCACCAACAGCAAAAACTTCCTTACTATGAGCAGAATGCTTAAATTCAACAACTTCATCCTTACCAGCAAAAATAACTTCGTGGTCACCAATAATAGTACCACCTCTTACAGCAGAGAAACCAAGTTCTCTTCTATCTCTCTTTTGTCTTACTTGACTTCTATCATAAACATATTCAAGCTGATTACCAACACCCTCATTAACAGCATCACCAAGTAAAATAGCAGTACCACTAGGAGCATCAATCTTCTGATTATGATGTCTTTCAACAATTTCAACATCAAATCCAGCATCATATAAAACTTCACTATACTTCTTTAAAATAGTAGCAAGAAGATTGATACCAACACTCATATTAGCACTTTTAAACATTGCTACCTTTTCAGATGCTTTATTAAATAACTCCATAGTTTCATCACTTAAACCCGTTGTACAAATAACAGCCGGCACATTCTTTTCAACAGCATATTCAATAACACCATCAACAGCAGATGCTGTTGAAAAATCAATAATAACATCAGCATCAATATTACAGTCCTTAATATTATTAAATACTGGGAAATCTGTATTGGCAGAAGTCATATCAATACCTGCAACAATTTCAGCATCTGCATCATTTTTTACAAGTCCACATATAACCTTACCCATTTTGCCATTACAACCGTGCATAATTATCTTAGTCATTAGTTTTTCTCCTTTTTCAAAAAAGGCGACATAAAGTCGCCTATAATTTAAATTAAATGATACCAAATTCTTTCATAGCTCTTTCAAGCATAAGTCTGTTTTCTTCATCCATTTCAAGAAGTGGAGCTCTGTAGCCACCTACATTGTATCCCATCATATTAAGAGCAGCTTTAACAGGAATAGGATTAACTTCGCTAAATAAAGACTTGACAACGCCAAGACAATTTAACTGCATTTTCGTAGCCTTTTCATTATCTCCATTTAAATAACTCATAACCATATCATGAGTATACTTAGGAGCAACATTAGAAAGAACAGATATAACACCCTTACCACCTAATGAAAGTAAAGGAACGATCTGGTCATCGTTACCACTATAAATATCAAGATTGCCCTGAGTTCTGTGAGCAATTTCCGCAACCTGAGAAATATTTCCACTAGCTTCCTTAATAGCAACAATGTTTTCAATCTTAGCAAGCTGTTCAACAGTAGACGGAGCAATATTTAGACCAGTTCTACCAGCAACTGAATACATAACAACTGGTAAATCAGTAGCACCAGCCATATCTGTATAATACTTTACAAGACCCTTCTGAGTAGTCTTGTTATAATATGGAGTAACAATAAGAAGTCCGTCAGCACCAACCTGCTCACACCTCTTGCAAAGTTCAATACCGTGTCTAGTATCATTACTACCTGCACCAGCAATAACAGGAACTCTTTTATTTACTTTATCTACTGTAAACTTAATTGTTTCAATTTGTTCGTCATCAGTCAAAGTAGACGCCTCACCAGTTGTACCACAAATAATAATAGCGTCTGTATCATTAGCAATCTGATTTTCAATTAATTGACCAAGTACTTCAAAATTAACACTGCCATTATTACTGAAAGGAGTTACAATAGCAACGCCAGCACCTGTAAACAATGTTTTCTTCATTTTTAAAGCCTCCCCATAATTATCTATCGAAATAACCCTTAGCAGCTAAAAGCTCTGCCATAAGTACAGCTCCACCAGCAGCACCTCTTAAAGTGTTATGAGATAAGCACACAAACTTATAGTCATACTGGCTATCTTCTCTTAATCTACCAATAGAAACAGCCATACCCTTTTCTAACATTCTATCAAGCTTAGCCTGTGGTCTATCATCTTCTTCAAAATAATGTAAAAACTGCTTTGGTGCAGATGGAAGTTCAAGTTCCTGAGGAACACCACTAAAATTCTTCCAAGCATCAAGTATTTCTTCCTTAGATGGTTTTTTATCAAAGCTAACAAATACAGCAGCAGTATGACCATCAGAAACAGCAACTCTTAAGCACTGAGTAGTAATGTTAGGTGTAGTTGCATTTTCAATAACATCACCGTTGATTTTACCCCAAATCTTCATAGGTTCAAGTTCAGACTTTTCTTCTTCACCACCAATGTAAGGAATAACATTATCAACCATTTCCGGCCAAGTTTCAAATGTTTTACCTGCACCAGAAATAGCTTGATATGTACACGCTAAAACATTCTTTAAACCATACTTTCTGAGTGGGTGTAAAGCTGGAACATAGCTCTGCAAAGAACAGTTAGACTTAACAGCAATAAAACCTCTTTTAGTTCCTAATCTCTTTTTCTGAGCCTCAATAATTTCAATATGCTCTGGATTTAGCTCAGGTACAACCATAGGCACATCAGAAGTACCTCTGTGAGCAGAGTTATTACTTACAACTGGACACTCTGCTTTAGCATATCTTTCCTCTAAAGCTCTGATTTCTTCTTTCTTCATATCAACAGCACAGAAAACAAAATCAACCATTGATGCAATCTTTTCTACATCAGCAGTTGCGTCCATAACTGTAAGGTCACCAATCTTTTCTGGCATAGGCTCTGTCATAGCCCATCTTGAGCCAATAGCGTCCTTTAACTTCTTGCCTGCAGAACGAGGGCTTGCTGCTACTGCAACCACATTAAACCAAGGATGCTTGTCAAGAAGTAAAGCAAATCTTTGACCTACCATACCTGTTGCTCCAATAATACCTACATTAAAAGTTTTCATTTTATACCTCCATAATGCTTTTAATAAAAATAATTTATAAATAAAAAAGATTGACAAAAGCCAATCTGTGTCATATCAAAATATATACACAGATAGCTCTCCATTGATTTATCTATCATTAGATATGTCAATGACAGTCATCGTGCTATTAACACAGACAACCAGGAACTACCATACAGCAAGATACTTCCTTCGGCATTATCCCCTTTTGATATTTCTCCTATGTCACTGCAACATCAAAATATCTACTAATGTCAAATGCACCTCTATCTCCTTACTAGTTTAAATATATCACTAATCAGGCTTGTTGTCAACACATACTGGCAAGTATTTGTATTTTTTTGTTTTATAATAAAAAATTAACAATATTTTATATTATCATTAATACCCTCTACTATTATTTAACCTCTGTATGCAAAGCATTCATAACAGCAGGAATAAACTGCTTTTTGCGAGAAACAAAGTTTTCAATATAAACAGTGTTTTCAGTTTCTGGAGTATGAAAAATCTTACTTACATATTTATATGCCTCTTTACCGCAAAAGACAACAGTTGATGCCTTTTCCATAATGTTGGTAAGCATAAAAAACATCATATCTGACCCTCTATTTTTATTCTCATTAACCATATACTGATAAATTTTATCCCTAATCGACTCGATTTCAGCATTATCCATAATATTAAATTGACCTACACCAAAACTAATTTTTCCAGCATTAAACATTTTAAAATCTTGATAAAAAACTTGCTCAATTTTTTTATCTTTTAAATTACTGCCAGCAGTAAACATTTTCCTAGCATAATCCTTTATATCAATATTTGCAATATCAGCAAGTCTTTCTGCCATCATTTTATCAAAAGGAGTGCAAGTTGGAGATGAAAAAATAAGAGTATCAGATATAATAGCAGAACATAAAAGACCTGCTATTTCTTTTGTTATTTCAACCATTTGTTCATCATACATTTGTGCAACAATAGTGGCTGTACAACCTAAAGGCTGATTTCTAAAAAGTATAGGGTCAATAGTTTCAAAATCAGCTATTCTATGATGGTCGATTACTTCTAAAATTTGAGCCTCCTCAAGTCCATCAACAGCTTGAGATTTTTCATTGTGGTCAACTAAAATAACCTTCTTATTAGTTCCACCTATTACATTTCGTCTTGAAATCATACCTACTAATTTACCGCTTTTTGATAAAACAGGAAAATCCCTATGTCTTTTTTCAGCCATAATAGAATGTATTTCATCAAGATAATCATTAGGCGAAAAAGTAATTAAATCGTGGCTTCTCATAAAATACTTAACAGGTACGCTTTGATTAATAAGTCTTGTGGCAGTATATGTATCATAATCAGTTTTTATAATATTACAGTTATTATCTTTAGCTAACTTTTGAATGGTTTGTGACACTCTGCTATTTTCGCAACATATAATTAAACATTGTGCATTCATTTCAACAGCACAAAGCTGTGCCTCAAATCTATCACCGCAAATAACAATATCGTCCTTATCCATATAATCTTCCATTATTTCTGGATTAGCAGCAGCAATAAAAACTTACCTCTAGTTATTTCGTCATCAATATTTCCAGCTATAAAATCACCATTAAGAGTTTCAACTAAATTTTTATATGGAGTATGTGCCTTACCGATAATTTTACTATCATAGACATCCATATAGGATTTAGCAATATCAGACACAGTAATAAGACCTTCAAGTTTATTTTCATCATCCACAATTGGAAGTGTCACCATATTTTTGTTTTTCATAATCTCCCAAGCAGTTTTAAGAGATATACTTGAAGTTTCTCCCTCAACATTTCTTATTTCTATATCCTTTATCTGAGTTCTAACATTGTCAATAAATTCAGGTTGTTCTATTCTAAAATAATCAAGTACAAATTTAGTTTCGTTGTTTAATTCACCACATCGACCAGCTATATATCCACTACCAATCTGATTTTTTAAATACGCATAAGCTATAGCAGAACATATAGAATCAGTATCAGGATTTTTATGTCCTAAAACATAAGTCTTTTCCTTTCTATTCATTTCTCCCACCTCCTCATTTCATTTAATTTAAGTATACCATATATTTCTATATTGTAAATATATATTTCAATTTCAAATAAGTATTCTTAAATATGACAATACAATATATATTTTTCATAAACATTATCACAAAAAATAAGAACAGTAAAATACCATTCTTCATTAGCCAAAGTATCATATCCTTATTTTTGTATGCTTACTATTTATTAAATTCTATTTTCTTTTTCTAAAAAGGAA
>UQRG01000113.1 GCA_900543365.1 uncultured Eubacterium sp.
TACGATAACGATACTGACAACACAGATAATAAAAACAAAAAACACCATAATCACCATAATTCTAAAAATAATAATAAAACTAATCAACCTAATTAATATATTATCTTTTAAGGGTGTTTGCATATTTGCAGCACCCTTTTGTTTAAGGAGGTATTTATGTGAAAAATATAAATAAAGTTTCAATAATATTGGTAATTTTGCTTATTATAATTATACCAATTATAATATTTGCATTAAACAGCAATACAAATAAAATTATTGAACAAAATGCTCAAAATGCTCAAAATTATGCAAAAACATCAGCTGAAACAAAAGCAAAACTAGACAATGAATATAATACAATTTTATCTGAAATACCTGGTATTGTATGTATTGGTTCTGACCTTATGACAAGTACTGGCACAATAAAAACACATTTTACAACTGAATTACAAACTAAATTAACAAATAATGGTTATAAAATTCCTATTACAAACCTTGCTGTTCAAGGTGAAAATAATCTGACTATTTTAGGTCGACTTGGCATAACTCCATTTCTAGTTAAAGAAACCATTACAGTTCCAGAAAAGGCAGACCTCATTGAAATTAAAATAGAATCAAGTGGTGATGGCTATATTTGGCCTCTTGCTGTGTCATCAGATAATGCACATATTAATCCTGTTACTATTGATGGTCAAATAGGTATGCTTGGCGGTGAAAGTTTAAAAGATGAAAAAACAGGTGAAAATAATCACTATTTTGTAAGAACCGAAGATGGAGAACCTTTTACTATACACGCTGGTTCTAAAATTGAAACAAGTTGTGACAACGAATATAAAGATTATGTCCATATAATATGGATAGGCGAAAACGACAATTGGAATAATTTTGAAGATTTAGCTGAGGATATACAAAGTATTTTAGACTCTTGTGGTAAAAATAAAAATAGATACTTAGTTTTAGGGCTTCCTAAAGGCAGCAACGAAGGTATGAAAAATTATGATAAAATTATGAGTGAATATTTTGGCTCTCATTATATTAATATACGAAATTATCTGACAAATTATGACCTTAAGAAAACAAATGTTAAATTTACAAATTCAGATTTAGAACAACAAAAAAAAGGTGTTGTACCTAAATGCTTACTTTTAGATAACGGTAACCTAAATGATGAAGCATATAAGTTAGTAACAGAAGTGGTTTACAATGGATTAGTGGCTAATGACTGTATTAGAAAACCTATAAACTAACAAAGTAAAAAGTATTAAAAAATAACAACTAAAAGTTTTGTATTAACTATTAAGTGATAAAAAAATAAGGGTGATAAAAACAAATTTGTAAAATAGTTTTATTACCCTTATATACTTTTTATTAATATAAAAAAATAAATAAATGTATTAAGACCTATAAACAATTACCGTCATTGCCTAAACAACCATTTTTATTTTCTCCACAATGCTGATGACTATGTTGATGATTATGATGTTCACAATGAACATTAGGATTATAATTAAGTTTTTCCTCTAAAAACTCTAATACAACCTTATCAGCTTCTCCTGTAACTCCACCATAAAGTTTGATTCCAGCTTCAGAAAGAGCAGTCTTAGCACCACCACCAATACCTCCGCATATTAATACATCAACATTTTGTTCCTTAAGAAAACCAGCAAGAGCACCGTGACCACTGCCATTAGTATTTACAACTTGTTCTCCAATAATCTTTCCATCTAAAACATCATAGATTTTAAACTGCTCAGAATGTCCAAAATGCTGAAATACATTTCCATTTTCATAAGTAACAGCTATTTTCATTTTATAACCTCTTTTCATTATTTAATATAAATATTATACATCTATTTTATAATTTATTCAAGTAACGGATTAATTTATTAGTTAGTATATTATTCATATATAATTTGTTAAATTCTATAAATCAATCTATCTTGGCAATTCAATAATAGGCTTATTCTTATTAGGTCTATAAAGAATAAACTTTCTACCTATAACTTGAACAACCTCAGCTCTAGCCCTTTCTCCACAAGTAAAAGCAACATCTTTCACTTCGTCAAAGCAATTATCAAGTACAGTACACTTAATAAGTTCTCTAGCCTCAAGTGCTTCATCACAGCTTGCAACTACCTCAGGAGTAACGCTGTTTTTACCTATAGATACAACTGAATCAATTTTAGTAGCCATTTTTCTTAAAAATGCTCTCTGCTTACTTGTCATAATTTCCTCCTTAATGATAGAATTCAAACTCTAAATCGTAAATTTTAACAGTATCTCCCTCTTGAATACCCTTTTCTTCAAGAGCAGAAATAATTCCCTTTTCTCTTAAATATTTCTGGAAGAAAGCAAAACCCTTTTCAGTTTCAATATTTGTGTAACCCATCATTTTTTCTACACCAATACCTTCAACAACAAAGTAATGCTCACTATACTGTTCAATAGTAAATGGCTCTCCACCCTCTTGTGCCTCAAGTGCATCGTATTCGTCATAATCTTCCTCAAATACAATATCCTCTGGATAATCCTTTAAAATATCAGCAACAGCAGAAAGCATATTGTCAAGACCTGTGTTAGTAGCAGCAGAAATTGGAAATACTTTAACTAAATCAGACTCATACTTAGCCTTAATTCTTTCAAAGTTTTCCTGTGCCTCTGGAATATCCATTTTATTTACTGCAATAATAGTTGGTCTTTCTGAAAGACCTTCCTTATACTTTTCAAGTTCTGCCTTAATTTTTTCAATATTCTCAATAGGGTCAGTACCTTCAAGAGCAGCACCATCAACAACATGAATAAATACCTTAGTTCTTTCAATATGTCTTAAAAACTCGTGACCTAAACCAACACCTTCACTAGCACCTTCAATAAGACCAGGAATGTCAGCCATAACAAAGTCATCGCCCCACTTGCTTCTAACTACACCTAAATTAGGTGAAAGAGTTGTAAAGTGATAATTTGCGATTTTAGGATTAGCATTAGTTACCATTGAAAGAAGTGTTGACTTACCAACATTAGGAAAACCAATAAGACCCACATCAGCAATAAGCTTAAGCTCTAAAATAACATCATATTCCTTAGAAAGTCTGCCTCTTTCAGCATATCTTGGTGCCTGTCTTGTAGGTGTTGCAAAATGTTGATTACCCTTACCACCCTTACCACCTTTAATAATAACCTTTTTTTCACCATTGCGAGTCATATCAGCCATTATTTTGTTAGTAGTAGCTTCTCTTATAATAGTACCAACTGGTACTTTAATAATAACATCTTCACCATCTGCACCAGTACAATTTCTCTTTCCTCCGTCAACTCCAGGAGCAGCCTTAAACATTCTTTTATATCTAAAGTCAATAAGAGTATTCATACCCTCATCAGCCATAAATACAATGTCACCGCCCTTACCACCGTCACCGCCGTCAGGACCACCATTAGTAATATACTTAGCTCTGTAAAAACTTACAGCACCATTACCACCATTACCACCTTTAATGTGGATTTTAGCTCTATCTACGAACATTATATTCACTCCCTCTCCAAAATTCTTACTATTTTAATATTAAGCTTATGCAAACTTATATTCCACAATACAACTAATAGTTATACTCTGAAATACAAATTTACATAATACTCTTACTGAAAAAAGACTGACCCAAAAGTACTATTTAGGTCAGTCTACTTTGTTAATATTAATTACTCAGCTACTGGGTAAACAGAAACCTGCTTCTTGTCCTTACCCTTTCTCTCGTACTTAACTCTACCATCAACAAGAGCGAATAATGTATCATTACCACCCTTACCAACATTGATACCTGGATGAATCTTAGTACCTCTCTGAGTGTAAAGAATGTTGCCAGCCTTAACAATCTGACCGTCAGCTCTCTTAGCACCTAATCTCTTAGACTCAGAGTCACGACCGTTCTTAGTAGAACCAACACCCTTCTTATGAGCAAATAACTGAAGGTTAATTCTTAACATCACTTGCACCTCCTAATCATAAACGACTATATCGTCTTTGTAACTTTCTTCAATAGATTTGTAACCAAGAACAAGACTTTCCATCAAAAGTTCAGCCTTACCTTCACCGTCAAATTGAGATACAGTAAGAACTGCATCACCACCTTCTGGCAAATAGTCAAAGTCAAAATGAGCTGATGTAAACATTTCAATACTATTGCAAGTATTAAGCAACAGAATTGATACAGCAGAGCATACAATTGGGTCACCATGATTTAAGACCTTAACCCCACATATTTTGTTCTCGGCATTTCTGATAACATTTATGTTTATCATTATTTTAAAAATTAGCCATTAATCTTTTCAATCTTTAACTGAGTGAAAGGCTGTCTGTGACCATTCTTCTTGTGGAAACCCTTCTTTGGCTTGTACTTGTAAACGATAACCTTCTTAGCCTTACCATCACCAATAACAGTTGCATCAACTGTAGCTGCAGAAGCATCAGCACCAAACTTAAAGTTATCACCATCACATACAGCTAAAACCTTATCAAAAGTATACTTAGCATCAGCCTCAACACCTAACTTTTCAACAGTGATGATGTCACCTTCGCATACCTTGTACTGCTTACCACCTGTTTCAATAATTGCGTACATTCCCTTGTACACCTCCTTAAACAAAACTCGCCGAATTTGGTGTGAACATTCAACTTTTAAACCTATTCGTGCGGCATAACAAAAGTATTATAGCATAGAGTATAAAGTTTTGTCAATGTTTTTTTGAAATAATTTAACAATTTTACATAAATCAACTTTTAGATGTATAAAAAAATACTTATATATTGTAATTCTTATGATATTTTAAAATTAAAAATAAACACATAGAATACAATAAAATATTATTAAGTACTATAAATTTTTGATATTTTACAGAATTTTTCTTTACAAATTTTCGTTAAGCACATAATCTTTACTCTGTTCAATACTGTTAAGTCACATTTTTATATAAAATCAATTTCAAACCCTTGTTTTCTAAATTCAGGAAAATTGTATATATTTAATATATATACCTATTTATTATGCTTTCAAATTATTATGC
>UQRG01000114.1 GCA_900543365.1 uncultured Eubacterium sp.
AAGGGACTTACAGTTAGAGATACATTAAAAACAGCTTTTGACTATCTTTATGCTATAGAAAGTGAGTTAAATGAAACCTATGCTAAAATGGCTGATGAAGATGCAGACATTAATAAACTTATGGAAAGTGCTGCTGAATTGCAGGATATAATTGACTCTAGTGACTTATATATGATTGATACAAAAGTAGAAGAAGTTGCAAGAGGTATTGGTTTAAATGATATTGGATTGGATAAAGATGTTAATGAACTTTCTGGTGGTCAAAGAAGTAAAATATTATTAGGAAAATTGTTACTTCAAAATCCAGACATATTACTCTTAGATGAGCCTACAAATTACCTTGATGAGGAACATATTTTGTGGCTTAAGGAATACTTATTAAATTATGAAAATGCTTTTATACTTATATCTCACGATATGGATTTTTTAAATGCTGTTGTTAATATTATTTATAATGTAGAAAATGCTCATATTACAAGGTATGTTGGTGATTACAACGAGTTCTTAAGATTGTATGAGTTAGGTAAAAAACAGCTTGAAGCAGCATATAACAAGCAGCAAAATGAAATAAATGAATTGCAGGATTTTATTGCAAGGAATAAGGCTAGAGTTGCAACTGCTGGTATGGCAAGAGCAAGACAAAAGAAACTTGATAAAATGAATATTATTGAACTTTCAAAAGAAAAGCCAAAGCCAGAATTTAAATTTAAGCAAGGTTCAACTTCAGACAAACTCATATTTGAGGCTAAGAACTTAGTAATAGGTTATGATAAGCCTTTGACTAAGCCTATAAATTTTAGAGTTGAAAGAGGAAATAAAATTGCTATAGTAGGTGCTAACGGTATTGGTAAAACTACACTGCTTAAAAGTCTTTTAGGAGAAATAAAGCCTATATCCGGTAATGTAAATGTAGGTGGTAATCAGCTTATAGGTTATTTCCAGCAAGAAATAAAGGAAGATAATAAAAATACTTGTATTGATGATGTTTGGAGTGAATTTCCATCATTAAATCAAGGTGAGGTTAGGGCATTGTTGGCTAAATGTGGACTTACAACAGACCAAATTGAAAGTAAGGTTTATGTTTTAAGTGGCGGAGAACAAGCTAAAGTTAGATTATGTAAAATAATGAATAATGAAAGTAATATTCTAGTTCTTGATGAGCCCACAAATCATTTGGATGTTGATGCTAAGGAGGAGCTTAAGAGAGCATTGCAGGCTTTTAAGGGTACTGTGATTATGGTTTGTCACGAGCCTATTTTCTATAAGGATATTTGTAATGATATATGGGATGTATCGGAATTTAAGTAAAAGATAAAAACGCAAAAGTATGAAAAATCAAATGCTACAATGCAATATATTAGTATAAGAGTTATTGAAAAAACTAAAATAAATTTTGCTAAAAAGATGTTTAATTAATTATATAATTGTAAAATGGTTTACCAAATAACAGTTTAAGGGGATGTAAAATAAGTACCTAATAAGGAAGCTGTCATTAAGATTTTTGATAGTTGTAAGGATACTTCAAAATCTGATACAAGAGTGTGTGAAGAAAACTCTGTAAATATTATTATTTAATAATTAGGCTTTTTATGATAAAATAAAATCATAAGAGGCCTAAAATTATGGCAAAAAAAGAAGTTTATAAGTTAAAACCGATGACATAAGGCAAAAGGAATATCATAGCCGGATTATTACAGGAATATGACATTCAATCAGCTGAGGATATTCAGAAGCCTTAAAAAATATATTGGGTGGCACAATTCAGGAGATGCTTGAAAGCGAAATGAATGAGCATTTAGGGTATGAAAAGTATGAGCGTTCATCAGAATCTAATTATCGCAACGGCAAAAAGACTAAGAAAATCAGTGGAAAATACGGCGAAATGGACATATAAGTTCCACAGGACAGAAACAGTACCTTTGAGCCTAGAATCGTACCAAAACGAAAAAAGACATTTCAGCTATTGAAGATAATGTTATAAGCTTGTATGTAAAGGGAATGACAACAAGACAGATTTCAGAAGTAATTGACGATATTTACGGGTTTGAAATGAGTGAAGGCTTAATTTCTGATATAACAGACAAGTTGTTGACAAAAATAGATGAATGGCAGAATCGACCATTATCAGCAATATATCCGATAGTTTTCATTGATGTAGTTCATTTTTCGGTAAGGGATAATGGAATAATCAGAAAACTAGCAGCTTATTTAATACTCGGAATAAACAAAGATGGTTATAGGAAGTTTTATCAATAGAAATAAGAGATAATGAAAGCAGCAAATGTTGGCTTGGTTTGTTAAATGGACTGAAAAATCGAGGTGTACAGGACATATTTATCATATGTGCAGATGGATTAACAGGGATAAAAGAGTCAATATTAGCAGCCTTTCCGAATTCTGAATATCAGCGTTGCATAGTTCATTAGGTAAGGGATACTTTAAAATATGTTGCAGATAAGGATAGAAGGGCATTTGTAAAAATATGGGATGAGAAATACCCTAATGCAATGAAATCATGCTTGTAAATTGGGATTGTATAAGTCCGATATTTAAGTTTTCTGCAGAGGTGAGAAAGGTTATATATACTACCAATGCAAAAGAAAGCCTTAATAGTATCTATAAGCGATTAGACAGGCAAAGGAGCATATTTCCAAGTGATAAAGCCTTGCTGAAAGCTCTCCATCTTGCCACCTTTGAGGCTACAAAAAAATGGACTCTGCCACTTAGAAACTGGGGGAAAGGTATATGGCGAATTAGGCATTATGTATGGTGACAGAATAGAAAAATAGCACCAAAAATACCTCCTATGGTTTTTATCATTATACCAATAGGAGGCTCTTTTTTATCGTCCGTTTTTATTGTTTCTGTTCACAATTTGGTTGAGTCTTTTATTTATTAAAATTTATTCATTTTCATCAACAGATAGAGCTTCAATAAGCTGAACATCTTCATTTCTTTCAGCAAATGTATTTAAAGCATATTCATTTGAGAAAAGAAGAATCGGTCTTTCAAAATGGTCAAAAACGAGAGTACATCTTGAGTTTGTAAGCTCCTTAATTTGTTCAACAGTTTTGCCTTTTACCCATCGTGCAACACTATAGCTCATTGGTTCCATTCTTATGTCTGAATTATATTCATTTTTTAATCTATATTCAAATACTTCAAATTGTAATGCACCAACAGCACCTAATACTACATCATTATATTCTGTTTTGTAAATCTGTATAGCACCTTCTTGTGCAAGCTGGTCAACTCCTTTTTGAAACTGCTTTGCTTTCATTGTATCAACTGGTCTAACTTTCATAAAAAGTTCTGGAGGAAATGTAGGCAAGGGTTCAAAGAAAAGCTTATCTTTACAGTTAGTAAGAGTATCCCCAATCTGGAAATTGCCAGTATCATAAATACCAATAATATCGCCAGCAATAGCTGTTTCAACATTTTCTCTTTCATTTGCCATAAGCTGAGTTGATTGATTAAGCTTCATTTTTTTGCCATTTCTTGAAAGTACTACATCCATACCTTTTTCAAATGTACCAGAGCAAATTCTAAAAAATGCAAGTCTATCTCTATGGGCAGGGTTCATATTTGCCTGAATTTTGAAAATAAAACCAGAGAAAAATTCATCAGTTGGCTGAACTTCACCATCAATAGTCTTTCTAGGACCAGGGGCTGGTGACATATCAAGAAAGTGTTCTAAAAAATTAGTTACACCAAAGTCAGCTAAAGCAGTGCCAAAGAAAACAGGTGAAAGCTTACCTCTAGATATAAGTTCCATATTAAATTCATTACCAGCACCATCTAATAGTTCAATTTCATCTCTTAAATTCTGGAGATTTTCGTGGAACAAAATATCGTCAAGTTGTTTATCATATACACCTTCGTCAGAAAGTTCAATAGTTTTCTTTTCTTTGTAAAGATAAACTTTATTTTCAAGTCTATCATATATGCCTTCAAAGTAAGCACCATTACCAATAGGCCAAGTAACAGCAACAGATGGAAGTCCTAAGGCATTTTCAAGTTCTTCGAGAAGTGCTAGTGGTTCCATAGCATCTCTATCTAACTTATTCATAAATGTAAATATTGGAATACCTCTCATACTACATACTTTAAAAAGTTTTCTTGTCTGAGCTTCAACACCTTTAGCTGCATCAATAACCATTACTGCAGAATCAACCGAAGTAAGTATTCTATAAGTATCTTCGCCAAAGTCATTATGACCAGGAGTATCCATAATAGATACAATTTTATTTTCATATTCAAACTGCATTACAGATGATGTAACAGAAATACCTCTTTGTTTTTCTATTTCCATCCAGTCAGACTTAGCAGAACGACCTCTTCTGGCTTTAACTGCACCTGCCTCGTGAATAGCACCACCGTGTAGCAAAAGTTTTTCTGTTAATGTTGTTTTACCGGCATCGGGATGAGATATTATGCCGAAAATTCTTCTTTTATTTATTAAATTAATATTAGGTTTAGCCATAATATAATTCCCTTTCTAAATTAACAATATAATTATTTCCATCTTTTCTATTTTATAGGAAAACTATTGTATTTGCAAGTATTTTTTACCATATATGCCATATATTTTGCATTTATTTATATCAAATATTTATATATACTTGTTTTAGGTACCTAATAAAACTAAAGGAGAATGATATGAAAAAGTTTATTATAGTAACATCATTGATTGTTATATCAATGTCAACGACGGTATTTGCAGGAAATAATTTTATAAATGAAAAGGGTATAATAAAAACAAGTTCTACATATAATAATTGGTGTAATCAAAACAAGCCGACAGAAACAACTACTAAAAATTGTAACATAATTAAGCCATTTGAAACGACTACCAAAAATTGCCTCGAAAGCACAACTGTAGTTGTAAATAAGCCAACATTTACAACTACTGAGGCAACAACAGAAATTACAACACAGGCAATAAAGCCAACATTTACAACAACTGAAGCAACAACAGAAACTACAACACAGGCAATAAAGCCAACATTTACAACAACTGAGG
>UQRG01000115.1 GCA_900543365.1 uncultured Eubacterium sp.
TCTCTATTAGCTCTTGATATTTTAGGTTCCTCTGTAAATTCTGGGTCAAAGTCTACAATTTTAGCCAAAAGGGCATCTGCAAACTCAACTGTAATATTATGTACATTTTCTGTGTACATATCTTTATGAGCCTGAAACCAAGGCTTATTGTTATTAAACTTAATACCTACTAAATATTCGTTTGTGTATTCATTAAAACCATTAAATGACATAATTCACCTAAAAACTAAATAGCAAGTAGAGTTATCATAAATGATAACTCTACTCAGAGTGTCAAGAAACTAAAATAATCAAAAAATTATGAAATTTACATAAAATTTATTGTACAAATTTAAAGTGTTGCAGACTTTAATCCGCAGGTCGAGCTTTGCCCGACCGAGGACAGGGACTATTTTGTGTACTTGCATAGCAAGAACGCAAAATACACGGCTGGTCCCCACCTTAGCATAATGAAAGAAATGTGAGCATTTCTTTCAAGGCTGTCGACTTTTTCGACAGCCAGAAGTAGAGTTATCATTTATGATAACTCTACTAACTACATATTATCAAATATTATTTTAACTTATCGGCTACAGCCTTTGAAGGAGCTTCGCCAAGAGAATTAACACCTATCTGACCCTTATCCTTTGACCAATAGTTAATTTCGCTAACAAGAGGAGTTTTGTTTGCATTTTTATATTCAGTAGAGTGAGTAACTGTACCTATATAATCTGCTTCACCACCGTTAGCTGAGTAAACACCCTGAACATCATAGTTGTAATTTTCAGGATAATCACTATAAAGATAGAAGTTAGACTTCTCATTATCGTAACAAGCTACATTAACAAGTTTTAAAGTTGGATTAAAGTTAGTTGTTAAACCACAAGCCTTATTACCCCAAGACTTACAATCAATAAGAATATGTTGAACAGGTACATTTTCACCACCACACTTAAAGCCGTTGTTACCACCAGCATTGTAAGGAGTTTCTGTACCGTCATCATTTAACTTATAACCGTTTCTGTAAGTTTCGCAGTTTTCAAGAGTAACAGGTCCAATAGCACCAGTATTAACCTTAGTATATAAATCCCAACCATCATCTAAATTGTTGTGTGACTTACAATTTCTAAATACATTACCAACACCAACTGTAAGTTTAGCACCAAAGCCATCAGCATTAATCATAGATGGGTCACAATTGTTGTAAGACTCACAATTAAGAATTAAGTTGTAAGAAGGCCATTTGTCAAATGTATCCTGCTTATCTTCATCAATTCTACTAATCTGAAGACCAGTATCACCATTGTTAGAGAATATACAATTTTCAATAATATTGTGGCTACCGCCTAAATGAGCACCCTTTTGATTATTAGCAGAACGAGTAAACTCAATACCCTTAAACTTCCAATAATCACCATTCATTAACATATTAGCTGATTCTCTTTGACCATCAAACACAACCTTGGCACCCTTATAAGCCTCAACTGTCTTCATTTTATTAGCAGTACCATTGTTGCCATAAAGAATTTCAATAGGCTTATCAAGTTTATAAGTACCACCTAAAAGCTCAAGAGTTTGACCTGGCTGTAAGAAGCCAATAGCTGTATAAATATCATAAGGATTATTTTCTGTACCGTCACCCTTGTAAGTACCGTTAGGAGATGCAAATACTGTAGTTACAGCAGAATTTACACTTCTATGGTAAATATTTTCTCTAATAACAATAGGCTCATAACTTGTTAAATTAAGGCTATCATCTGGAGTGAATACTGCCACAAGTTTATTAAGGCTATTAGGTCTAAGATTAGCCTGGAAATGAGTTGTACCCTTAACCGGTACATCTTGAGCAACAACCTTATCATTCATCTTAACTGTAACTGTACCTGATGCTTTAGAAAGATGAAGGTCAAAGTCATAAACAGGATTAGTTGAATATGGACTCTGCTCAAATGTAAAGCTAGGTGTCTTAGCATCATCAAGGTCAGCTACAGTAATAGTTTTGCTTGTTGATTTATCAGTTTCATAAAACTCTACATTTTCAACTGTAATCTGTGCCCATCTGGCAGCAAAGAAACCTACATAGGCATAATCCTTATTCTGAACAGTAAGGAAACTATCATCAGCATAAGTATATTCCATACTTTCTTCTGTCTGATAATTATAACACTTAGCAACTAAACCACCATTTACTCTTTCAAGTGTTATTCTATACTTATTACCTTCCTTAGGGAAGTCAGAACTAACAGCAAAAGGTCCAATTCTCTTACCTCCACCATCAATAGCTGTTACACCTTCTCTAACCATAAGGTTAATTCTATTAAGTTTAGTCTTTTTGTCATAAGAAGCATCACTTTTATCACTAGGCCAAGCCATACCTGAATAACCGCCTAAAATAGTCATATTAGATGCAAAAAGTTTGTCTGTATCCATAGGTACAACAACACCATCAGCATCAACCTTAGCAGTAGTAGGGTCAATAGTAAGAGTTCCATCAGCAGCAGTTAATGGTACTACATCTCTAGCCATAATACCAAATGACTCCTGACCACTTCTCTTTGTATCGTCATTATCGTGTTCAAGGAACTTATCAACTGTAATATCTGCACTAATTTTAAAGCCACTATCACCCTTAATCTGAGTATAATAGTAAGTCATACCATCGTGGTCTTGAGTTATCTTACCAGCACCATTCCAAGCACTGACATTAATCTTGCCCTGAACTGTACCATAATTTTCAGCCTTAACACCTGTTACACCTTCAGCTACACCAAAACTGGAACTCTGACCAAATGTAGAAGCTCTCCATTGATTATTTAACTCAGAAACTATAGTAACTGGAAGTGTTATACTTTCAAAACCATCAGCATTAACAGTAACAGAAGTCTTGCCAACTGCACTAGAATTAAAAGCTGAAGTATCAAGAGTGTAAGAATCTGTAGGCTCAATATCTCCATTGTCATAAACAATAGAAACTACCATATCCTTGCTGTCAAAATTTTCACCTACAGCATAAGTTGTTCTTGGGTAATCTGTTACTTGTATTTTCTGAGCCTGTCTTTTAAATACATTTACCTTAAATGTTGCCTTTACCTCTGGATTGGCTACAGAAGTTACAGTAATTATTTTGTCACCTTCTGTATCACTACTAAATCCAGTTACTTCATAATCACAAGGCTTTAATACTTCCTTAATTTCCTTGTTGTTATTATCAACAAATGTTGAAGTAACAGACATACCAGAAGTATCAAGACTGTCACCTAAATAATAAACCTTCTTCTTTGGCTCAGTTAATGTAATTGAATTAATAGGGTTTTTGTTAATATTAATATAAAAAGTACCTACTACCTTAGAAGAATAGCCAGCCTCATCAGCTCTATATACCTTAACCTGCTTTTTACCCATAGCAGTAAGTTTGTCACCGTCTTTAACAGTTTTACCATCTATTTTAAGAATATACTTATCTGGAGAAAGAATTTCAGTAGTACCATTTGAATAATCTGCACTTACTTGAAGACCTTCTGTCTTAAAAACATCACCCTTCGCATAAGAAGTCTTAACAGGCATAAAGTCAGTATTAATAGACTTTACCTCTAAATTACTAACTTCAACATCTATTGTTGCAGTAGCATCACCTTTAACAAGAGTAACCTTCTGCTTGCCAACTTTTTTAGGGTTATAATCTTTAACAAGATAATCCTTTACACTAGCTTTAGAAAGGTCATTGTAAGTAACAATAACATCAATTCCTGTTAAATCTAATTCCTCACCATAAATATATTTAGTCTTACATTCACCTTTAATTTCCATTGAAACAGCTTTTTTAGTAGGTTTTGTTATTTTAACATCAGAAAAAGTCGCCTTTACATTTCTGGCAATATACAAACAAGGATAAATTGTATCTTCAAATGAAGTCATTTCAATAACCTGGCTCTTATCGCCACAAGTAAGAGTATAAGCATTACCTTCTTTCTTAATAGAAAGGGCATATGTACCTAAATTGCTGCCTGTATTTTTAATAGAGTCAGAAAGTGTATCACCTATTGTTTTTTTGTTTGACGCATTTCTATAAAGAGCAGTAAAAGCCATATCAGATTTCTTATCCTTAGCATAAGTTCCTAAGAAAATACCATCGTCATAAGTAATATCATCTGTTTTGTGATAAAGTGAGTCTAAAACAGCTATACCAACAGAACCCTGCTGCGGATTACTACTTTCTGACATAGTGTTATACTCATTAATAGTAACCTTTGCGCTAATTTCAAAATCTTCTGAATTTTCAAGTTCCTTAGCATAATAAATAATGCTATCTTCGCTATCACTTAATTTACCATTATTTACTTTTGTGTTTTCCATAACAACCTTGTTATCAGCTGTTGATGTTACATTATAGTTAATATCGCCGTCTTTACCTGTCCAGTCAACAATCCAGCTACTGTCAATAGCACCAAGAGCAGGAATTGAGCCTACACTTGAAAATGCCATAGTAAGTGCCATACCAGCATAAATGATTCTCTTTTTCATTTAAGAGCCTCCTTGAATTTTTGATAATATTATATTAGTTTAATTATAATAGCAATAGTCGAAAATTGCAATACAATAATATGGAAAATTTTTATTAATTTTCAATAAAATACAGTTAAGTTGCTAAATAGAATAGGGAATAAGAGAAAATTATAGGTAATAAGTAATAATTAATATCTAATAAATAGAACTTGTTTTTATAAAATGCACAATAAAATTAAAAACTAATTTTAACAATAAAAAAACCTGCTCAAATAAGCAGGTTTTTTAAGGCGACACCCAGATTTGAACTGGGGATCGCGGAGTTGCAGTCCGATGCCTTAGCCACTTGGCTATGTCGCCATAAATATCTTATTAAATTAATAAGAATGACTCGTAGGGGAATCGAACCCCTGTTTCAGCCGTGAGAGGGCCGCGTCTTAGCCGCTTGACCAACGAGCCAAAAAGTAACTCCCCGAGTAGGGCTCGAACCTACGACCCATCGGTTAACAGCCGATTGCTC
>UQRG01000116.1 GCA_900543365.1 uncultured Eubacterium sp.
TATTTTATAGGGCCATTCTTCAGCAAAAGGTATTATAAATATTACTGTAAATATTGAAAGTATTGAAAGGAGTATTAATGTTGAAAATATACCAAATATAACATCTCTTAATTTATTTTTTTTGATTTCTGTTTGAGATATTTTGTTATAAGTTATATTAAACCTTTCAATATAACTTAACAGTGAAATACTTAAAACTGAAGGCAATAACATTGTAAGGGCTATTACTGCTCCATTGTTAAAGTTTGGAACACTGCCTAACATTTCATTATATAAAAGAGTGGCTATTACCTCATACTTACCACCAATAGATGCAGGAATACCAAAATCAGTAAAACTAAGGAAAAAGCACTGTATTATAGCTGCGGCTAAAGTTCCTAACATAGGTATAATTATTGAAATCCAAATAGTTTTTAGTTTTGAGTCACCCATTATTCTTGAAACAGTAATAAAACTTTTATCAATGTATAACATAGTGTTGTCTATAAGTATAAAAGCAATAGGCAATGTGTATATTACATAGCCTAACACAAGCCCCTTAAATCCATATATTTCAAAAAACTGTCTGCCAAATAACTTTGTCAAAAGACCTTGTTTGCCAAATGAATATATTATTGCAAAGCCATAAGTAATAGTTGGTAAAAGCATTGGCAAAACAGCAATAGTTTTAATTATATTTTTTGCCTTATTACATAGATTTGTAAAGTTTACTGTGTATGCCATTATAAATGCTAATAATGTTGATAAAATACCACTAAATAATGCAACTATAAGGCTGTTTAATAAAGCATTATAGAATCTTTTTTGACCAAGTATTTCACTATAACATTCAAATGTGATGCCATTGTCTGTTACAAATGATTTTAAAAGAAGTGTTATAGTGGGCAAAAGAAGAAATACAGCAAAAATTATTAATATAAAAGTGAATATTATTTTTAATTCTCTGTTTTTTTGTTTATTCATTTTAACCACCTAAAAACAACTTCCTGTAGATGTAGTATTAAATAGAGAAAATATGTTATTTCGTTTTATTTCCAACTGATTTAATATGAATTTTTTGACAAAGTCATTATTTGGCTTATTTATTATTTCTGATGGATTACCATATTGCGAAATTTCTCCGTGGTCAATAATAAGGACTTTGTCTGATAGTGTAAGAGCTTCTTCAGGGTCGTGAGTAACAATAATAGTTGTTAAATTAAAGTCTTTTGCAATTGTTTTAATTTTTTCTTTTATTGACTCCTTTATTACACCGTCAAGAGCACTTAAAGGTTCATCTAAAAGTAATATTTTAGGTTTCATAACCATTGTTCTTGCAATAGCAACCCTCTGTTTTTGACCACCAGAGAGCTGTTGTATTTTTTTGTTAAGGTGTTCTTTTAAACCTAATAACTCTATAAATTCATCTACTTCTTCTTTAGAAGAAATACCTGGTTTATTTTTAAGACCGTATGTAATGTTTTGGTAAGCATTAAGATTAGGAAAAAGAGCATAATCCTGAAAAACTATATTAAAACCTCTTTCTTCCATTGGGACATTTGTAATATCTTTGCCATCAAGTATTAAATTTCCACTGTCAATATCTGTTATACCAAGAATGATATTTAGTAATGTTGTTTTTCCACTACCTGATGAGCCTAGTATTGAAACTATTTCTCCGTTATTTATAGAGAGTGTTACATTGTTTAATATTTTGCTTTTGCCGTATGATTTTTGTATGTTTTTTAATTCAAGCATATTTACCTCCGTATGACTTTTTGGTTTGTATTACAACTGGAATTATATTTTTGAAAAGGGCAAAAGACAAGCAAATACAGGTTAATACTTTGTAAAGGAAAAGTAAAAAACAGCCAGAATTCAAATGTAGAAAATCTACATTTTTTCTGACTGTTGACCAAGGTTATTATCTAAATTTAGTATTAATTCTTTATTTTTATCCAGTTTTTTTGTATATTTATTGTAATCACTTGTTAGTAGTCCGATGTATATCATATCAATTATTGCAAGTTGTGTAGTCCTTGAAAAAATAGTATTACCATAAAAATACTGTGCACTACTAGAATAAATAGTAATGTCAGCATATTTGTTAATATGGGATTTATTAAAGTTAGTTAGTGCTATAGTTGTTGCCTCAGATTTTTTTGCTGTTTTAAGATTTTCAACTGTTATTGATGAACATCCGGAATATGAAATTCCAATAGCAACATCCCCTTTTTTTAAGTTTGCAGCATTTACCTTTTGTAAGTATGGATCAGTATTATATGTACAGTTTAACCCTAAATAGGACAGTTTTACATTTAAGTCAATAGCTGTAGCAGCTGAGTTTTCTATAGCAAATATTGTAATGCTTTTTGCGTTTTTTAGTATATCTATTAATTTACAGTAATCAGTAACTGAGATTGATTTTAAAGCATTTTCTAAAAGAGAAGTAATTGTTACAGTAACCTTGGCTGGTATATCTTCAACCTTTTCATTTCCTGTTAGCTGTAGCCCACCCATTGGATTTAGCTGTCTTTTATTGTTTGCAGACTGACTTTGTATAAGTGCATATTTTAGTTCTTTAAATCCTTTATAACCTAATGCTCTAGCAAATCTTATTATTGTAGGTTGACTTATGTTGGATTTTTCAGACATTTTTGAAATTGATAAGTTTTCGTAATCTTTTTTATAATTTAATATATAGTCAGCAGCTATTTTTTCGGATTTACTGAGTTTTGAATATTTATTTTGTATATTAAATAATACTGAATTTTCCATAATTACCTCCAAACTTGTGTAGAAAAACTACAAAAAAATTGAAAATGTTAATGATATAATTATATAGTACTTTTTTTAACTTTGCAATAAATATATATCAACAATTGGTTAAATGTTGGTAAAATATGTAATATCAATGTAAATTAAACTGTTTTAATAAATAAATATAAATTTAATTAAGTAAAAAACTGGTGAATACCTTTAAATACAGTATTCACCAGTCTATAATTTTTTGATTAAGCTAAAGCCTTTAATCCTTTTTCTTTAATATTAAGTAAGTAATTAATATCCTGACAAATTTCATCTTCTTTATTGGCAAATGAATTGTTATATTCAAGTACAAGATGAGCATTTGGGGTATATTCTAAATAATATTTCATAAATTCATTAAAATCTAAAGAACCGTCAGTTATTCTATTGTGTTCATCGTTTTCACCATAATTATTGTGCAAATGATATGAAATAATCTTATTTTTTAATGACGCAATAACATTTTTCAAGTTCCAACCGTTTGTATTAATATGACCCAAATCAATTACTACATTACAAACACTTTCTTTACAAAGGGAAATAAATTCCCTTTCGTTAAGGAGCATTGTATGGTGAGATAATGTACCAGCGTTTTCAATGGCAACAGGAATACCATATGGCAAAAGTAACTGACTTACTTCGTGCAGGTTATCTTGAGATACTTTCAAAGCATTGTCTTTGCTAGTATCTGGTACAGCTTTGTTGTTGTGATGGTATACAATATATTCACAACCTAATACAGAACCATACTTAATCATTGAGCTAAGTCTGTGCATAGTTCTTTTATATTCTGTTGTATCATAGTCTGCTGTATGTTCAATTTCAAAGGCAGGTTCGTGAAAACTTATAGGTACTTTTTTCAAAACAGGTACACACTCTTTTAAAACTTTTTCAAATTCAGGTTCATCAAATCTTGGAAAAATCTCTAAACCAACTTTTCCGTTGTATTTCTCAACAAAATGCAAAGCATTTTTAAAATTACTGCTGTTGTACATAGTTGTACTAATCAAAATAGACATCTCTCATTATCCCCTTGTGTATTTATCAAAAATTTTACCGTATACATCATACCACAATTATTATTAATTTCAAGTGTTTTTTTTGTAAATTTTTAATTAAAATATTATATTGAACAATTTAAACTTTAAGGATATTTTTTGCAATAAAAATAGGGTAGTGCCTTAATATTTTTAATATGATATTTCCCAATTTAAAATTTTAAAAATAAATTAAGTTATTTTATAAAAAAAATAAGAGGGTTAATACCCTCTTAAATAGCTAGGCTAGCAGGATTCGAACCTGCGAATGACGGAATCAGAATCCGTTGCCTTACCGCTTGGCGATAGCCCATTATTAAATTAATGTTTTATACTTTTTGGAAAAAAACTGGGCTGGCAGGATTCGAACCTGCGAATGCAGGGATCAAAACCCTGTGCCTTACCGCTTGGCGACAACCCATCAGTAAAGTATAAAAGCGCGAGACGGGATTCGAACCCGCGGCCCTCGCCTTGGCAAGGCGATGCTCTACCACTGAGCCACTCGCGCATAATGCAGTCTACGGGACTCGAACCCGTACCCAGTTAACCCGGACTAGATCCTTAGTCTAGCGCGTATGCCAATTCCGCCAAGACTGCATTTATTTTTTACTAATGTTCTCTGCTGAACACAATAGATATTCTATCACGGTTCATATATTTTGTCAAGAACTTTTTTTAATTTTTTTCAATTTTTTTTGAAACTGTAAAAACACCGACTCCAATAACTACTAAAATGGCAGAAACAACCATACTTACGGGCACACCAAATATTAGAAGTTGGTCAGTGCGTAAACTTTCTATAAAAAATCTTCCCAAACCATAACCAATAAAATACATAGATAAAAGTTGACCATCAAATTTTTTATGCTTTCTAAAAATAAACATAATTGATAATAAGCATATATTCCACACACATTCATATAAGAATGTAGGGTGAACTTGTATGTAGCTTATATTATTAAATAAAGTTATGGGATATTCTGCGTGTCCTTGATAAATGGCAGTATTTCCGTTTATTTCAAGACCTGAAACTTGTTCAGCTTTTAAAGCCATAGCAAATAAGCTGTCTGTATATCTACCAAAGGCTTCTCTATTAAAAAAGTTTCCCCATCTGCCAAAAATCTGACCTAATAGTACACTCATAATAC
>UQRG01000117.1 GCA_900543365.1 uncultured Eubacterium sp.
AATATACTAAAAATCTGCTAAATATATGACATAAATTAACAAAATATAACAATATATAATAATGATTATTAAAGCATAAATAAAAAGTGAATAAAAAATATCTATACCTATTTAATTATCCTTGATTATTCTTACTACTTGACAAATTCTGAACAAAGTTCTACAATAAAGCAAAATTAATATGGAGGTGAGGATTTATGGAGTCACTAGGTGAAGAGCTAGTTAAAACACTGGATAATGGCACTGCCTTTACTATACCTATTGGAAATGGTATTCCAATTCCAGAGTCGGTAGTGGTTACTTGGTGTATTATGGCTTTTGTAGTGGTGGTTTCTATAATATTTACCCATAATCTTAAGATAGTCCCCAAGGGGCCTCAGCTTTATGTTGAAGCTTTGGTAGGCTTTATTAATTCTTTCTTTGAGGGTGTTCTCGGAGAAGAAGGTAAGAAATTTATACCTTATCTTGGCACAGTTATTATTTATTTAGCTTGTGCAAATGTAATAGGTATATTTGGTATTACACCGCCTACAAAGGATCTCAATACAACAGCTGCTCTTGCAATAATGAGTATTGTACTTATTGAATTTGGTGGATTGTTTGCAAAAGGACCTAAAAAGTGGTTAAAGAGCTTTGCAGAGCCAATAGCAATAGTAGCGCCTATTAATGTATTGGAGATTTTTATAAGACCTCTTTCCCTTTGTATGAGATTATTTGGTAATATTTTAGGCGGATTTATAGTAATGGAATTAATAAAAATTGTTGTTCCGTTATTTGTGCCAATACCATTTAGTTTTTACTTTGATGTATTTGATGGGCTTATACAGGCTTATATTTTTGTATTTTTAACTTCACTTTTCTTAAAGGAAGCTATAGAATAATCAAAAAATTAAAAATTATATTTTAAGGAGATGTTTAATTATGATGACAGCAATTGGTGCAGGTATTGCAGTATTAACAGGTTTAGGTGCAGGTTTAGGTATTGGTATTGCTACTTCTAAGGCAATGGACGCTATAGCTAGACAGCCTAGTGCAGAAAGTAAGATTACTAAGAATTTACTTCTTGGTGCTGCCCTTGCCGAAGCAACTGCTATTTACGGTTTCGTTATTGCAGTTTTAATTTTATTTGTAAAATAATAAAAGAAAAAGAGGTGAATATATATGTTGAATATAAACCTCAGTGTTATTTATAATATTATAAATATCATAGTTTTGTTTTTGCTTTTAAGGAAGTTCCTTTTTAAGCCTGTTACAGATATTATGGAAAAAAGAAAAAGCCTTATTGAAGAAGCTTTAAAAGATGCTGACAACAGCAAAAATGAAGCGGCAGAACTTAAAAATCAGTACGAAACTGCTTTAAAAAATGCTAAAAATGAGGCTGTCACTATTGTTAAAGATGCTAAGGTTAGAGCTGAAGCTGAGTATGAAAAGAAAATAGATCTTGCTGATAAGGATGCTAAGACTATTATTGAAAATGCAAGCAAGGCTGTTGAACTTGAAAAGGAAAAAGCAGTAAGAAGTGCAAAGAATGAAATTGCTTCTCTTGCTATTGCTGCTGCATCTAAGATAGTTGAAAAGGAAACAGATAATGAAAGCAATAAAAAACTTTTAGATGATTTCCTTTCTGAGGCAGGTGGGGCTAAATGATAACATCATTAATTGCAGATAGCTATGGAAAGGTTTTGTTTGAAGAAAATATTGACAAATCTGTTGTAGAGGACACAATTAATATTATAAACAGCAGTAGGGAACTTAAAATGATGTTAGATAATCCGGCAGTTTCTAATAAAGAAAAGCATAATGTTATTGACAAAGTTTTTCCTAATGAAGTTAAAGATTATGTTAAGTATGTTTGCGATAATGGAATAATAAGTATTATAAATGACATTTATACTTCTTATAGCAATTTATTGCTTGAGAGTAAAGGTGGTATTGTGGCTGAGTATTTTTGTGTAACTGAGCCAAATAAAGATGAAATAAAGAGTATTAAAAACAAAATTAAAACAATGTACAACAAGGATAAGGTTGTGCTTAAGGTTATTAAAAAGCCTGAGCTTATTGGTGGCTTTGTACTTAGAGTTGGAGATGATGAGTACGACAGAAGTTTAAAAAGCTCACTTAATAACCTTGTTAAAAAATTAGAGTGGAGGTGAGCAAGGTGAGTAATATTAATCCTGATGAGATTATATCAGTTCTTAAAAGTGAAATTGATAACTATGACGAAAAATCTTCAGTGTTAGAGGCTGGTTATGTTATACAGGTTGGTGATGGTATTGCTACTGTTTATGGTATAAACCACGCTATGTACGGTGAAATCGTTGAATTTGAAAACGGTGTTAGAGGTATCGTACAAAATCTTGAAATGAAAACTATAGGTGTCGTTCTTTTAGGTTCTGACAGAGGTCTTACTGAAGGCTCAAGAGTTGTAAGAACTGGCAAGAAGGCTGGTATTTCTGTTGGTGACGAAATGCTTGGCAGAGTTGTAAATGCTTTAGGTGCTCCTATTGATGGTAAGGGACCTATTAATACTACAGAATATAGACCTATTGAAAACGATGCTCCTGGTGTTGTTGATAGAAAGTCAGTTAATGTGCCTCTTGAAACAGGTATTCTCGCCATTGACTCTATGTTCCCTATTGGCAGAGGACAGAGAGAACTTATTATAGGTGATAGACAGACTGGTAAAACTTCAATTGCTATTGATACTATTCTTAACCAAAAGGGCAAAGATGTTATTTGTATATATGTTGCTATTGGTCAGAAAGCGTCAACAGTATCAAAGATTGTTTCAACATTAAATAAATACGGTGCTATGGACTACTCTATTGTAGTTTCGTCTACAGCTAGTGATTATGCACCATTACAATATATTGCACCTTATTCAGGTACAGCTATTGCTGAATATTTTATGTACAAGGGTAAGGATGTTCTTATTGTATATGATGACTTATCAAAGCACGCTGTAGCTTACAGAGCAATGTCATTGCTTTTACAAAGACCACCTGGACGAGAAGCATATCCTGGTGATGTATTCTATCTTCACTCAAGATTGCTTGAGCGTTCATCAAGATTAAGTGATGAACTTGGTGGTGGTTCTATTACTGCATTGCCAATTATTGAAACACAGGCAGGAGATGTTTCTGCTTACATACCTACAAATGTAATATCTATTACAGATGGTCAGATTTTCCTTGAAAGTGAATTATTCTTTTCTGGTATTAGACCTGCTGTTAATGTTGGCTTGTCAGTATCGAGAGTTGGTGGTGCTGCCCAGACTAAGGCTATGAAGAAGGTAGCTGGTTCATTGCGTATCGACTTAGCTCAGTTTAGAGAAATGGAAGTATTTACTCAGTTTAGTTCTGACCTTGATAAGTCTACTAAAGACCTTCTTGACCACGGTCATAGACTTGTAGAGCTTTTAAAACAGCCATTATACAATCCAATGAATCTTCATAGAGAGATTATTTCTCTTTGTGCAGCTAATAGTAGAATGTATATGGATGTTCCAGTTAAAGAGTTAAAGCAGTTCCAGTCAGATATGCTTGATTACATTGAAAACGCTGCACCTGACCTTGTTAAGAAAATTGATGAGGAAAAGGTTGTTAGTGATGAAATGATTGAGGAAATTAAAAAGTATGTAGAAGAATTTAAGAGCAGGTGATAATATGGCGAATATGAGAGAAATTCGTACCAGAATGAAAAGTATACAGGATACTATGAAAATCACCAATGCAATGTATCTTATATCTTCATCAAAGCTTAAGCAGGCTAAAAAGAAGCTTGATAAAACTTTGCCATATTTTAATGCCCTTAATAGTACAATTGAGGATATTCTTGCTCATATGCCTGAAACTGATAATATTTATATAGGTAACAGAGGCAGGGATACTTTCGATGATAGAAGTATAAAAAGACTTTATATTATTATTACTGCTGATAAGGGTCTTGCAGGTGCGTACAATCACAATATATTTAAGAAAAGTGATGAATTTCTTGCAAAAGGCGATAATAACACTTTGTTCTTAATAGGACAAATGGGTAGAAATTATTTTAGAAAAAACAATCAGGTTGTTGATTGCGAGTTCTTATATACAGCCCAAAATCCGACTTTATTTGCTGCAAGAAATATAACATTAAGTGTTATTGAGCTTTACCTCAAAAAGCATATTGATGAAGTTTACATAATATATAACAAAATGATTAATTCAACTACTGCAGAGCCTGATGTGCTTAAAATTCTTCCTTTTGAAAGAATAGAGCAGGAATGTAGTATTGATGAATATATGGAGCTTAACACATTTTATCCGTCACCATCGGCGGTACTTAACAATTTAGCACCTAATTATGTTAAGGGTATCATATACTCAGCTTTAGTTGAGGCTTTTTCAACTGAGCAAAATGCCAGAATGACAGCTATGGAGTCTGCTACATCAAGTGCAAAGGATATGCTTAAGGAACTTTCCCTTGTTTACAACAGAGCCAGACAGGCTGCCATTACTCAAGAAATAACAGAAATTGTTAGTGGTGCTAAATCTCTTAATAAAAAAAGTATATAGAAAGGAGCATAGATTGTGATGAATAAAGGTAAAATTGTTCAGGTTATGGGACCGGTAGTTGATGTTCAGTTTGACAATGGTTCATTACCCCTTATTAAAGATGCTCTGACCGTTGAAGTTGACGGTAAAAATAAGGTTATGGAAGTTGCTCAACATATGGGTAACAATATAGTAAGATGTATAATGCTTGCAGCCAGTGAAGGTCTTGAAAAGGATATGCCGGTTATTGCTACTGGTAGTGGTATTAAGGTACCTGTTGGTGATGCAACATTAGGCAGAATGTTTAATGTACTTGGTGAGGCTATTGACGGCGGCGAACCTGTTGAAGGTAATGACAAGTGGGTTATCCACAGAGAACCACCTAGTTTTGAAGAC
>UQRG01000118.1 GCA_900543365.1 uncultured Eubacterium sp.
TTGAAATATATTTTCTGAGTAAGTTTATGAATATTGAGAATAAAATATATTATAGAAAAATAACCCTTAGCAAAAAAGCCAGTGGTTATTTTTTATTGTAATAATACTTATTAAATCATCATATATACTATTGAGGTGGTACAAATGAGGGTAGAAGATATGTGCAACAAATACCTGTGTCAAGAGGTTAGAAATGCCTTAATAAATACCGATATTAGCAAGGCTGAAGAAATAAGGTTGAGAGTTGGCAAAAATATTAAAATCAAATATAGCAATGTAGAAAAAAATATTCCTTACATATTAACAAGTGAAGATATAGAAAATATTTTTGCTAGACTAACTCAATATTCCCCTTATGCTTATAAAGATGAAATTAATTCCGGCTATATTACTGTTGAAGGTGGTTACAGAATAGGTATTGCAGGCACTGTTGTTGGCGACTGTGGACAAGTTCAAACTATTAAAAACATAAGCAGTTTAAATATTAGAATAGCTAGAGAAATAAAAGGTTGTTGCAATAATATAATTAGTTATATTAAAGGAAATACGATAATTGTTTCTCCTCCTGCTTGTGGAAAAACTACACTACTTAGAGATATTGTGCGGATATGGAGCAACAAAGGCAAAAACATTTGTCTTATTGATGAAAGAAATGAAATAAGTGGTACATACTTAGGTAAAAGTCAGCTAGACTTAGGAGAAAGAACTGATGTAATTGTAAATGTTAGTAAGGAAAAAGGCTTTGAAATGGCATTGAGAGCAATGGCACCTGATGTTATAGCTGTTGATGAAATTGGTGGACAAGGTGATATTGAGTCTATAAAAAGGGCTTTAAATTCTGGCGTTGCTATTCTTTGTACATTACATTCTTATAATGAGGAGGATTTAATTGTTAAAGAGGGTATATCTTCTTTAGTTAAAAATAAAGTTTTTGATACTTATATTTTTATGATAAAAAGTTTTGAAAATAGAATAAATAAAGTATGCGACAGGGAGATGAACATTATATGGCAACAAAATTAATTGGTTCTCTGTTTGTAATAGGTGCTTGTTTTTTAATAGGCTATAGATTATCAATAAGAGAAAAACTCAGGCTTGATGAACTGTTGTACTTTAAGTCGGCAATTTTAAAAATAATATCGGAACTTGAATATAATAGAACTACATTTTGTGATGCTATTAATATATCTGTTAATATTGAAGAAAATACTATATTTAATAGTATTGTAAATGCTGTTAAAAATAACAACTCTGTTAAAACAGCTTGGAAATATGCTTTTGAGGAAAATGCTAAAAATTCCTATATGACAAAGGAAGATATTGAAAGGCTTTCTAAAACCGGTGAGGGTTTTAATACTGGTGACATTGAGTTGCAAAAAAAGTATGTTAATTCTGCTGTTGATTACATAAATTCTCAAGAAAAAATCATTTCCAGTAATTATGAAAAGGATAAAAAAATATACAGAAGTATTAGCCTTACTGTTGGCTTATTTATTGTTATTATATTAGTGTGAGGTTAAGTATGGATATTAATATTGTGTTTAAAATAGCAGCAGTTGGCATATTGGTTTCTGTTATTAATCAAGTTTTATCAAGAGCTGGCAGAGATGAACAAGCTATGCTTACTACTCTTGCTGGACTTGTAGTTGTGTTATATTGGATAATACAATATATAAGTGATTTATTTAGTCAAGTTGAAACACTTTTTAGATTGTAGGTGAAATTGTGGAAGTTATTAAAATTGCTCTTATTGGCTTAATTGGTGCAATTCTCGCCACAACTGTCAGAAGTGACAAAGGATTTAGCTTTTTTGTTTCAATAGCTACTGGAATAGTTATTTTATTTGTTGCTATACCTATGCTTGGCAATATTTTTAACAATTTTATGGATATTAGCAATAACATTGGTATCAATAGCAAATATGTAATTGTTATGATTAAATCAATAGGTATTGCTTATATATCTATGTTTTCATCACAGCTTTGCAGAGATTTTGGGCAAAGTTCTATTGCAGATAAAGTTGAGTTGGGAGGTAAGATTATTATTATGATAAATGCAATGACAATAGTAAATCAATTAATAGATGAAATGCTGGGGTTTATAGTGTGAAAAGTATAATAATTGCAGTTATTTTAATACTTTTATTTGCTGTTGAAACTAGAGCAGATAGCGTTAATAACTTTGACTTTGGTAATCTTGAAGATACTGTTGAAAGTGAGGCTGATATATCAATTAATGAACTTTTAAAGGATATTACAGATGGTAAAGGTGTAATAGATATATTAAAAGATAGAATAATTTATATAATAAAAAATAATATTTTTTATAACAATTATACATTAAAAGCTATTATATTAATAAGTATAACTAGTGCTGTTATTAATATAGTAGCTGATGATATTAAGGACAAGTCCGTTGCTCAATTAGTAGCTTTAATTGGTCAAATAATGATAATTGGTGTAGCTACAATATCATTTAAAAACTCAATTAATGTTCTTGAAGATTCAATAGAAAGTATAACTAATGTAGTAAATAGCTCTGCACCATTTATAGTTATGCTTATGACGGCTACAGGTAATATTTCAGCTGTTGGTGGAGGTGGAATACTTGCTATTGGTGCTGAAATTGTTGGTAATACAATTAAGACTTTGATTATTCCTTTCCTTGCTATATCGACAGCCTTAAGAATTATAAATATACTATCAAAAAAACAACTGCTTGATAAACTTTCTGCTCTTTTTATGACTGGTACTAGTTTTGCTTTAAAGGCTTGTGCTTATATTTTTGTTTTTATTGTTTCTATTGAAAAAATAAGCGGTGGGGCAATAAACAAAAGTTTAGGTGGAACTCTTAAGGGTGCTGTAAAAATGATACCTGTTATAGGTGATGTAGTAGGTGGTGCCAGTGATATGGCATTAAGTGCTTTAGGAGCAGTAAGTAGTGGATTTACAGTTGTTATAGTTATTGTACTTGTTTTGGTATCCTTTGCACCTGTTGTTGAAATTGGCATTGTTGCCTTTATGCTTAAGTTTATATCTGCTGTTCTTGAACCTATATGCGATAAACAAACAATTGACATAATTGATGCTGTAGGTGATGGCAATTTATTAATATTATCAGCATTGTTTATAATAAGCTTAATGTTTGTTGTTTCTTGTGCAATTGTTTTAGGTGGTGTTACTTAATGGATATAATTAAAGCTTATAGTGAAAAAATAGCTGTATTTGTTGTTGTGAGTGTTTATATTGACTTAATTATGCCTAACAATAGCTACAGAAAATACATAAGACTTATTGTCGGTGCAATACTTGTAAGTATGGTTATTGAGCCTATTTCTATATTACTTGAGAGGTGAAAAAATGGATATAGGGAAATTAATACAAAATAAAAAAAGCCTGGTATTTATTGTTTGTGGCTTTATTGTTGGAATAATGCTTATTTTAGGTGACACTGGTAGTTCTAATGTTAAGGTAAATACAGAAAAAACAACAGATAACATAACAGTTGAACTTGAAAAAACTTTGTCACAAGTAGAGGGGGCAGGAAAAGTAAAGGTTCTTATTAGTTATAGCCAGTCCGGTGAAAAAATACTTGCTTATGATATGGAAAGCAATATTAATGAAAAGGACAATGGAAAAGAAAATAATTCTAAAAGTGAGGTGGTTTATGATGGAAATAAGATGCCTGTTATTTTAAAGGAATATATGCCAAAGGTGGAAGGCGTAATTATTGTGGCTCAAGGTGGAAATATTGAAAATGTAAAAAAACAATTAATTGCTGGTACAGTGGCATTATTAGGAATTGACTCGCATAAAATAGAAGTACTAAAAATGAAATAGGAGGTTTATTATGTCAATTAAAAAAAATCACATTATTATTACAGCCTTAGTAGTTATGATTGCTGCTGCAGGTTATCTCAACTACATAGACTCTTCATCTGGTGATGTAAGCCAAGTTATGCTTACTGATGAGGGAGATTTGGCGGCGGTACCTGATGAAGTAGCTGTAAATGATGAAAATCCAGCCATAGCTTCTGAGGAGGCTAAGGTTGAAGCAACAACAGCATCAACGGAGGCTGTAACTAAGGAGGCTGCTAATTCAGATGCTGGTACTGCTGTTTTTGTAAATTCATCAAATGATTCATCATACTTTGTTCAAGCTAAACTTGAAAGAGAGCAGTCAAGAAATAAGCAAAAGGATATGCTTAATGAAATGCTTAACAATGAAAAACTTGATACTGAAAAGAAAAATGAAGTTACAACAGCTATGTTACAAATACAACAGAGAATTGAAAAAGAAACCGCTGCTGAGTCTATGATTGAAGCAAAGGGTTTTAAAGAAGTATATGTTAGAATTGATGACGATACTGTTGATGTAGTTGTGGATAAAGCAGAACTTACAGACGCTGAAGTTGCTCAAATTGAAGATATTGTTAAAAGAAAAACTGGTGTAAGTGCTGATAAAATAAGAATTACACCTTTAAAAAAGTAAATAACTATTTTTTAAAGTCTTTAGCGTTTATGTTAAAGACTTTTATTTTTGTCACATTATAATAAAACATTGCAAAAAATAGATAATATGTTATAATTAGAAGTAATAATAAATTCAGAATATATTTTTATGTAGTGAGGAAATGAAAATGAGCAGACGAGATGCAAGAAAGCATATATTTAATTTGGTATTTCAGACAGAGTTTAATGTTGATGTTGATATAAAAGAAAGTTTTGATACTTACATAGAAGAATATGAAAATTTAAAAAAGGACGAAACTGACTTTGTATCAAGAGAGTATAGAGGTATTTTAGCTAATATTGAAAGTATAGATTCATATATTGACAAATTTGCTGTAGGTTGGAATGTAACTAGAATTCCTAAGACAGATTTGGCAATAATGAGATTAGGTGTTTATGAAATTATATTTG
>UQRG01000119.1 GCA_900543365.1 uncultured Eubacterium sp.
AGGGAAGTATAGCTAAAATTAAATTATTATATACTTTATTTTGAAAAATTGATGGAAGTTATAAAAAAGATGGTATAATCCATCTTTTTTATTTAAATATATATTGAATTAAAAGCATATAGCAAACAGTTCCTCCGGCAATAGATAAAAGCATTTGTCGTTTATATAAATGTAGTAAAATAACTAAAATAATTGAAATTACTTCAGGTATACCGTGACTACCATTTAAAATACTTACATTTTTTAAACAATATATTACAAGCATACCGAATACAGCACCAGGGAGAACCTTACCTAAATATTGTATATATTTTGGGGTAGGCTTGTCCGCAGGAAATATAAAAAACGGTAGAAATCTAGTAATCATAGTTCCTAAAACAACCATTCCTATAGTAATAATTTGTTGTGTTAATGTCATTATAATTCCTCCTTATCCAACGATTTTCTGCTTAAAGTGAGTAGGGCAATAATAGCAATCATTGCAGGTATAATAAAGTTGTTTGCTCCAAATATAATAAGGCATAATATAGACATTACAATTCCAATGATAGAGTTAATGTGTTTTTTATCTTTAAGCCATTGTTCTAAAAAAATAACAACAAACATAGCTGTCATTACAAAATCAAGTCCTTGTGTGTTAAACTTAATAAGTGAACCACATATGCCACCTAGTGTTGCACCAAAAAACCAGTAGAAATGATTAAGAGCTGTAACAAAAAACATAAACCAACCTTTGTCCACATCATCAGAAATATTAGCAGTGTAATTAATAGAAAAACTTTCGTCACACATACCAAATATTAAATATATTTTTTTCCAACCAGTTCCCTTGTATTTATCTAACATAGCTATTCCGTAAAATAAATGTCTAGCATTTATCATAAGAGCCATTGCAAGAGCTTGAATTGGGTTAAAAGCACCTAATAACATATTAACAGTTATAAATTCCATTGAACCTGCAAAAATAGTGACACTCATAATCATTGGATACCAAAAGCTAAAGCCAGATACATTCATATAAATGCCGTATGTTAATCCTAAGAACCAAAAACCGGTAAAAATAGGAATTGTATGAGGAAATGCTGACTTAAATGCTTTAAAAATTTTGCCTTTATTCATAAAATATTACTCCAATAAAAATTAAATATACAAAAAGAGGGCTGTTATAAACAGCCCCCTAAATTTATTATTAAGATAATATACTAAATATAAATTAGTTGTTTTCAGCAGCTAACTTCTTGTAACCATCAAATCTTCTCTTAGCATCAGCAGCACACTTGTCGAATAACTCTTCAGCTACATCTGGGAATGCCTTAGCAAGTGAAGTATATCTTACTTCGCCCTTAATGAATTCCTTGAAGTCACCAGTAGGTTCCTTAGAATCTAATGTAAATACTTCACCAACTGGGTTATATCTGTATAACTGCCAGTAACCACAATCAACAGCTTTCTTAGCTTCAATATGGAAGTTAGTTCTTAAACCATGGTTGATACAAGGAGAGTATGCAATGATTAATGATGGACCGTGGTAAGCTTCAGCTTCCTTAAGAGCCTTCATTAACTGTGCCTTATCAGCACCCATACAAACCTGAGCAACATATACATAACCGTAGCTCTTAGCAATCATACCTAAGTCCTTTTTACGAACTCTCTTACCAGAAGCAGCAAACTTAGCAATTGCAGCTGTAGGAGTAGCCTTAGAAGCCTGACCACCAGTGTTAGAGTAAACTTCTGTATCAAATACAAATACATTTACATCTTCACCAGAAGCTAATACATGGTCAACACCGCCAAAGCCGATGTCGTAAGCCCAACCGTCACCACCGAAAATCCACTGGCTCTTTTTAACTAACATATCTTTGTGAGCAAGAACATACTTGCAATCATCACAATCAGCATTAGCAGCTTCAATAGCAGAAACTAAAGCAGCTGAAGTAGCCTTTGACTCTTCGCCGTCAAACATAGTATCTAACCAAGCCTTAGCAGCTGTCTTAACATCACCTTCTGGAGCATTAGCAACAATATTAGTTACCTTTTCAGCAAGTAACTCTCTCTGCTGCTTAACACCAGTGTACATACCATAACCAAACTCAGCGTTATCCTCGAATAATGAGTTACACCAAGCAGGACCGTGACCATCAGCATTAGTTGTATAAGGAGTAGAAGGTGCAGAACCACCCCAGATTGAAGAACAACCTGTAGCATTAGCAATGTACATTCTATCACCGAATAACTGAGTAATTAATCTAGCATAAGCTGTTTCAGCACAACCACCACAAGAACCTGAGAATTCAAGTAATGGCTGCTGGAACTGAGAACCCTTAACAGAGTACTTGTCCTCTGGGTTAGCCTTAGGAGCAAGAGCAATAGCGTAATCCCAAGCTTCTACCTGATCTCTAGCGTCATCAATAGGAACCATCTTAAGTGGGTCACTCTTACCAGCTAATGGACAAGATGCGATACAGTTACCACAACCTGTACAGTCCATAATATCTACCTGCATTACATAGTTGTAACCAGCTTCCTTACCCTTACCAGCAACAGACTTTAATGAAGCTGGAGCGTTCTTAGCTTCATCCTCTGTTAAAAGGAATGGTCTAATACAAGCGTGAGGACATACGAAAGCACACTGGTTACACTGGATACAGCTTGTTGGATCCCAAGTAGGAACATTAATAGCAATACCTCTCTTTTCGTAAGCTGCAGTACCGTGCTCAAATGTACCATCTTCAATACCCTTAAATGCAGATACAGGAAGAGTATCACCTTTCTGAGCGTTCATTACATCAACAATGTTCTTGATGAAGTCTGGTCTTTCAGCAGTTGCAGCAGCAGGAGCATCCTGTGCATCAGCCCAGCTAGCTGGAATTTCAACCTTGTGGAAACCAGTAGAACCAGCATCAACAGCAGCATAGTTCATATTAACAATCTTTTCACCCTTCTTGCCGTAAGACTTAACGATGAATTCCTTCATATACTTAATAGCATCATCTTTAGGGATGATTTCAGTAATCATAAAGAAAGCAGACTGAAGAACCATATTAAACTTGCTACCTAAACCAAGTTCAGCACCAATTTTAACAGCGTTGATTGTGTAGAAATTAATATTCTTAGTAGCTAAATCTCTCTTAACATTAGCTGGTAAATGAGTATCTAATTCCTCATCAGACCAAATAGTGTTTAATAAGAAACTACCGCCATCCTTTAAGTTAGATGTCATATCATACTTATTTAAATAAGACTGCTGATGACAAGCAACAAAGTCAGCTGTATCAATAAGATATGGTGAACGAATAGGCTTGTGACCAAATCTTAAGTGAGAATTAGTGATACCACCAGACTTCTTAGAGTCATACGCAAAGTATGCCTGAGCATACATATCAGTGTGGTCACCGATAATCTTGATAGAGTTTTTGTTAGCACCTACAGTACCATCAGAACCAAGACCCCAGAATAAGCAGTTCTTAGTGCCGGCTGGAGTAACATCAACAGCAGCACCTCTCTTTAATGAATGACCAGTAACATCATCATTAATAGCTAAAGTAAAGCCGTTCTTTGGAGTATCTAAATCAAGGTTTTCATAAACAGCAATAATATCAGCAGGAGTAGTATCCTTAGAACCAAGACCAAATCTACCACCAACGATAACAGGTGTTCTGTCACTGTGGAAGAATGCAGTACATACATCCTGATATAAAGGTTCACCTAAAGAACCAGGTTCCTTAGTTCTATCAAGAACAGCAATCTTCTTAGCTGTAGCAGGGATTGCTTCTAATAACTTTTCAGGAACAAATGGTCTGAATAAGTGAACATTAACAAGACCAACCTTCTCGCCCTTAGCAGCAAGATAGTCAATAGTACCTGAAATAGTATCACAGATAGAACCCATAGCAATGATAACCTTTTCAGCATCAGGAGCACCATAGTAGTTGAATAACTTGTAATCTCTACCAGTAAGCTTATTAATTTCGCCCATATATTCTTCAACGATAGCTGGAGTAGCATCGTAGTATGGGTTACATGCTTCACGAGCCTGGAAGAAGATATCAGGGTTCTGAGCTGTACCTCTAGTACATGGGTGCTCAGGATTAAGAGCGTGCTCTTTAAATTCCTTAACCTTGTCCATATCTACAAGCTTAGCAAGGTCAGCATAATCAAGTACTTCAATCTTCTGGATTTCGTGAGAAGTTCTAAAACCGTCGAAGAAGTGAAGGAAAGGAACCTTTGCCTTAATAGTTGAAAGATGAGCAACAGCACCTAAATCCATTACTTCCTGAACAGAAGAAGAAGCTAACATAGCAAAACCTGTCTGACGACAAGCCATAACATCAGAATGGTCACCAAAAATGTTAAGAGCGTGGCTAGCTAAACAACGAGCACTAACATGAAGTACACATGGAAGTAATTCACCAGCAATCTTGTACATATTAGGGATCATAAGGAGTAAGCCCTGAGATGCAGTGTATGTAGTAGTTAAAGCACCAGATGCTAATGAACCGTGAACAGTACCAGCAGCACCAGCCTCAGACTGCATTTCAACAACCTTTACTGTCTGACCAAAAATATTTTTCTTACCCTTAGCTGCCCATTCATCAACATGTTCAGCCATAGGAGAGGATGGTGTAATAGGATAAATACCAGCAACTTCAGTAAAAGCGTAAGACACTTCAGCTGCTGCCTGGTTACCATCCATAGTTTTCATAACCTTTGACATTTTAAAATCCTCCTTAATTAAGAATTAAATTGTGGGTGGTTAGCCCTTTAGTAAATAAATATAATGCAGGTCGCAAAATATTCTATCATTATTATAACAAGTTTTGACGAAATAGTAAACATTAAATTTAAAAATTTTATGAAAAATTTTTTATTAGAAAAAATATCACATATATATTTGACTTAAGCTTAAAAGTAGTTTAC
>UQRG01000120.1 GCA_900543365.1 uncultured Eubacterium sp.
ACCGATATATGATTGACTTTACTTGGCTGTTTACAATTAGTGCAATAATGATTTGTTTAACAATATATGAAAAACTAAGGACTGAATTTATTAAACCATATAGGTTTATATTGTCAGTAGTTTTTGTTTTTGCCATAACTGTTAATATTTTACTGGTTTTCACAACTTATACTCATTATACATTAGATGTGACAAATCCTGATTTGTTTTATAGTATAAAAAGTGCCATAGAATTTTGGAGATAATAATTATGTAATTAAAATCTTTGTAATAAGACATTGTATTTAGAAAACTTGTAATTTTTATATTTGTACAATTATATTTAAATAGTACCGAGGCGAAGTTATATTCGCCCCGGTACTGTTGTTATTTTGCTCTAAATTTTTATTTATTGCATCCACAACCACAAGAGTTATTATTTGAATTATTACTACAACCACAACCACAGTTGTTATTAGAGTTTGAGTTATCAACTTCAGCTGGAATATTGCCACTTATACCAGCAAAAAATTCCTTTTTCTGAGGTGGAGCGAATATATCCATTGGAAAATCAAGACCATCGAAGAAGTCACAAGGACTAGTGTTAGAAATATCTTCGCACTTATCTGGAATACAGAAACCCTTAGACTCAACTAAAAGATTAACAAGTCTGAAAAGTTTAATAATTGTAAATAAGCCAATTGTTACATTTACTCTATCGGCATTGTCTACACCATCACTACAACAGCAACGGTTAAAAACAAGTTCGGCACTTAAGTTTACAGCCTTAGCCTCAACAAGTACAAAAGGCTGAGAGTTAGTATCAAAGCTATTGCCACCTTGAGTAAATAAGTCGGTTGAAATTAAAGAATCAGTTGTAATAGAGCCAAATAATGTTACTTTCTTATTAAATACGCTTTGTGCAGGTATTGTACAAAGCTCGCCACCATTTATATTTCTAAATACAAGATTGTATTTAAAAACATATTTTAAATCAATATCCCAAAAGCCTACCCTAAAAGGACTTGGAGTCTTGCTTACAACGATTACTTTATCAACTACAAAGTCAGATACAGTAACTGCTGCTGCTGTTTCAGGAGGCTTAATTATTTCTCCTGCCTCAAGGTGTATATCACCACAAAAAGTTCCACATACTGCTGCTCTTGCAGGACCAATTACATCACTTTCAAGACAGTCCTGCTGTCTACAAGCATCATATACCTTTAATGCGATTATACATTCGTCTTTAATTTTACCGCATCCTGTCACGCTATTTGTTTCAAAGTTAAATATTCCCATAAAGTTTATACCTCCTGTTTAATACCCCCTCTAGTTTTAGATTATGAAAAATATTTATTTTTGTGATTAGTTATGGTATAATCAATTTAATTATATTGAAAGGTTGGGACAATTGTTATGAAAAAAATTGTTTTGTTATTTGCAGTGTTAATAGTTGCTTTAACTGGTTGTAAGTCAGATAAAGCACCGGAAGATTGTATAAACCAAACTAATGAATTTGTACAATATTTTAAAGACAAAGATTTTGAAAGTATGTATGATATGACTAAGGATAAAACACCTTATTTAGCTGGTACTTATGATGCAAATTCTGTTATTGGCAGAAAATTATTTGATGCTATGACAAATAGCCTTAAGTTTGAAATAACTAGTGGTTCAAAAAATGGAAAAAATGCCTATGTAAAAGCACATATTACCACTGTAAATACAGAAAAGTTACTTACTAATGTAGTGAATGAATATACTGAATATTGTAAGTCTATGGGAAATAATCTGACATCAGATGATATGGATAATGCTCTTAAATCTATACTTGATGAAAATTTAAAAAATGCTGAAGTATACGATAAAGATACAAGTGTTGACTTTGTTAAGGAAAATGGAAAATGGATAATAGAGGATAATGTTGGTATTTATGATGACTTATCAGGTGGCTATTTAACTTATTGCTTTGGTGTTAATTATATTGCTGGAGTTAATAAAAAATAATATTAAAAAATTTACAAAGGAAAAATTCAATGAAAACAAAACATATATTATATTTATATTTAAGTCTTTTATTAGGCTACTGTACAACAGAATTTATTAATTACAGCTTTTTTTATGTGTATATTTTATCTACTGTTGTTTACTGGGCAACTCTTTCACTAGCAGATTTTATATTTATTAAAATAGGTCACCCTGTTTTATCCACAGAAATAAGAGTTCATAGTGGAAAAAGGGAGGTTGGTGGAGATATAGCAAGAACTATAGCTGTTATACTTGTACCTTTGGTACATTTCTTTGGTTTAACATTTTATTACAGCACTAAGTTTGACAATACGATGATTTTACCAACAGCTATAAGATGGCTTGGAATATGTGCAGTACCATTATTTATGATTATTTCTGGTTATTTTAAAGTTAATTCAGGCTTCACTAAAAAGCATTACTTTGCAATAATACCTCTTTTACTTACTCATATTTTTATAAGTACAATAAGGATTTGGGTAGACTATTATTTTCACGGTGAAAATATTGATACAGCTTATATTTTGGATAGACTTCTTTATTTTAAATATGGTTGGTACATAAGATTGTATATTGGAATGTTGCTTATTATGCCACTTATTAACATTGGTTATAAAAATATTGGGGATAAGTGGAAGAAGGAAGTTATTATACTCACTTTAGTGGGATTAAATGCTCTAGGACCTCTTACATTTGATGTGGTTCCGTCTAGCTGGCTTATATTTTATGTTTTTGGATATTATATAATTGGTTGTTACTTGAGAGAATATAAGGTTAATATTAATTATCTTACTGGTATAGTTGGCATTGTGTTTATATTGGCTATTGTAAGTGTTGCTACTTGTATTCATTGTAAGGGTGAAGTTTTTGATTGGTCTTTTATTGGTTATCAAGGAAATTCCGGATATTCTGCAATGGTTACTGTTTTTGTATCAATGCTTATTATGGTTATGTGTCTTAATATTAATTTTAATAATAAATTTGTTGCTTTTGTATTTAAGTCAGTAAGCCTTGTTTCTCTTGAAATGTACCTTTTTAGTCAAATGTTTGATGGCTTTGTATATAAGGAAATTATTAATAATAATGTAGCTTTTTATAATAGCTTTAGCAAAATTTTTGTACTTGTAGGTACAAGTGCCGGATTGGCTTTTGTTGCCAGTTGGCTAAAAAAGGGAATTTTTAGCGTTGGAAAAATTTTTCTTAAAAAAGATAAATTATAATTTTTTAAAACAATAGGGACAGATTATCATTTGATAAAACTGTCCCTATATCTACATTAAATTACATCCGATGTTTTTGCCCCTTAATTAACTGCATTTATATTAAAACTCTCCTATTAAAACTTTTCTTAAAATTTATTATTAGACATTTTTAATTACTTTACTAATCCTCTATCAATTAATATATTCTTTACTATATCACTAGTAATTACAAACTCTGGAGCTCCCATATAACCTGGAGCAACTTCATATTTATTAAACATAATAACAATTTTGCCATCATTATTAATATAAAATGTTTGGTCAGCTTTTATTTTGTCAAAGTTTGCATCAGTTGGGTCTGTACTGTCTATAAAATATGACTTACTGTCGTCAGTTTTCATTTCATTTCTCATTTCATCTTTTATGTAATCACTTATAATATCAACATAGCTGTTGTCTTTAAAAAGACTCTTTAAACTTACAACAGCTTGATTTTTTTTATCTATTGTATATGCTTTGTATTGTGTATCAGATGAACCACTTGCTTCAAATTTTGTATATACTATTGAATATACACTATCATTATCGGCTTTTACTTGGTATGAAGTTTCGACAGATTTATGATTATCTTCACCTTCCATTGCTTTCATTTCCTTTAAAAACTCACCATATTCCTTTTGTCCTTCTTTTATAAATTCATTGTTAAGCTGGTTTTCAAGTTCTTTATTTTGGAGTCCCTCAACTTGTGCCACATTTATGTTTGCTTCCATATTGCCGTCTTTAGCTGTATATGTTTTAAAGTTTACCAGTTTGACTATTGAGCTAACAACTGGTATATTTGACATACTTTCTGCAAAAGTTGGACTTATATTTACTGCTGATGTAAATGTTGCAATAAGTACTGCTGCTGCTATTCCTGTTCTACCTAAATACATTTTATTCAACCCTTTCTTTTCTGTTCTTATTGTATTTGTAATAATATCATCAAGTTCAGATGGTATTTCAATATTGTTGTATTCATTTTTTAAGTCTTCTATTTTTTTAATATCACTCATATTTAGTCCTCCCTGATGTTTATTCTTAATATTTCCAATGCTTTATATAGCCTGCTTTTAACTGTATTTACATTTTCATTAGTTATTTCAGCTATATCTTTTATTTTCATATCTTCAAAATATCTTAGAGTTATTACCATTCTTTGTTCATATGTTAATAAGTCTAAGGCTTTTTTTAGGTCGATGTCCTCATAATTATCCCATTTGCCTTCATTATCAACAATGTACTGGTCGCTAATTGGGATAACTTTGCTATTTTTTCTTATGTAGTCTATAGCTGTACTTGTTAATACTCTATAATACCAAGTTTTAATATGGTCAGTATTTTTTAGAGTATGGGCTGACTTAAATGCTTTCAAAATAGATTCTTGCACTATATCAAGAGCATCATCTTTATTTTTTGTATATGCAAATGCTATGTGATATAGCTTGTCTTTGTTTTCTATAATATAATTTTCTATTATTTTCCGTTTCATAGTTGCCTCCTTACTTTATTTGAAAAGCTTTTCATTTCTTTTTACACTATATAGACGATTGAGGTGATAAAAAAGTTTTAGAAAATGAAAAAAATTTATTTTTTATTATAAATTTTATATCTGATTTTTGATTATCCGCATA
>UQRG01000121.1 GCA_900543365.1 uncultured Eubacterium sp.
TATCCCTTGGACAACTGTTATGCGGGTAAGCATTGGAGGAATAGCTGGTGGATATGTTGGTGCAAAAATACTAAAAAAATTTACAGGGAAATGGCTACACATTATATTTGGCATATTTATGATAATTGCAGCTATTAAAATGGTGTTTTAATGATATTAATATTAACAGGATTTATATCAGGAATAATAAGTGGTATGGGTATAGGTGGTGGAACAGTATTAATACCTGCACTTACAATACTAAAAAACAGCACAAGCTATAAACTTAATTTACTTTATACCAACTGCCATAACTGCAGTTATTACTCACGCAAAAGAAAACAATATAGAAAAAAAAGTCCTTAAACCTCTTATAGTGTGGGGTATAATAGGAGCTTTAGCTGGTGCTTTAATTATGAATTTTATAACTCCTAATATTCTAAGAAAGGCTTTTGGCATTTTTCTTTTAATCTTAGGTAGTTTAGAAGTAAAGAAAGGTATAAAACTAAAGAAACAACAAAATTAGCCTTTTACTTTTGTTTGTAATTTATATATTAATTTAATGCACCCTAGGGGAATCGAACCCCTAGTTCCCAGTCCGGAGCCGGCCGTTTTATCCATTAAACTAAGGGTGCAAAAATGTGAAAAGAAAATTATAGTTTAACTATAAATTAAGTTAAACTTAGGTTATAATGTTTTATAAGTAAAATTAGCAATAAATAAACAATACTATTGTATTTGCAATATTAACAAACTATATAAATAATAACAAAAAATTACATTACACTAATATTTAATATTAATTACATTTACAAGGGGCAACCATTGGTCGCCCCAACAAATTACTCTAAATCTTTTCTATATAATTAGTTCATACATTACAAGTAACTTTACCTATTACTTATTAAAGTATTTTAAACTATATCTGTTTTTTATACTTTTCAGGCTCAGTTTCGTAAAGATTATTACCCTGACTATCAATAACAACAATGCCTGGAAAATCAACAACCTCAAGTCTATGGATAGCCTCAGAACCTAAATCCTCATAGTCAACAACCTCACACTTTTTAACACAAGTGCTAAGTAAAGCACCTGCACCGCCAACAGCACCAATATAAACAGCACCATACTTCTTCATAGCATCAACAACATCAGAATTTCTGGCACCTTTTCCAATCATACAAGTAAGTCCAAGCTCAATTGTTTTAGGTGAGTAAGCATCCATTCTATAACTTGTAGTAGGTCCAACAGAACCAATAGGTTCATTAGGCTTTGCTGGTGCAGGACCAGCAAAATAAATAGTTTGATTGTTTAAATCAAATGGAAGTGGGATTCCTTTTTCAAGATTGTCTAACATTCTCTTGTGTGCAGCATCTCTAGCTGTATAAATAACACCTGTAATCTTAACTAAATCTCCCGCCTTAAGTTCTCTAGCCTTTTCTCTTGTAATAGGTGTAGTTAAATTTATATTCATATTAATTTACCTCTTTTACTAAAAAATATTGTTATCCTTGACGAGAATAACCCAATTACCATATCTCAATATTTCAGAAGTATTATCAAGTATACTATGGTTTCTGCTTACCTTATCATCATATTCACTATTTGTAAGAAGAACAAAATACTTGTCTTGTTTAGGCTGTGAATTATACCAAGCCCTGTCAGTATTCAGCCATCCCTTTACTGGTTGGTCGTTATCTAAACTAATATCTCTTACTTTAACCTTAGAATTTGAAATAAGCGTAAGTATATTTGCGTTCCAGTATGTTGCATAACCATAATTAAGCCCCTGTTCCTCAAGATAATTAACAACTTGATGCTGGTCATTATCTCTGCCATAGTCAGCAGGCATAGACCATATTTGACCAAATGTAACAACACCTGAAAGCACAACTAAAAAAGAAACTATAACTGCACATCTCTTTAAATTAACAGTATTCCACAAATATTTCCATACAATAATATTAACCATAACAGCAGAACATATAATAGGTGACAATCTCCAATTTACACTTGAAAGACTGCCAAATACATAGCCATAAAGTATAAGCCCTGCCATAAGCCAATGAAAAAGTATAAATATTCTTTCATTTCTAACTACTCTTTTGTATATAAATACAGCATAAACAGGTGTAAAGAAAAGCACAAGACTACCTGCCATTTTTATAGCTGCAAGAATATTTTTGCCACTTGTTATAGCTCCACCAATTTCATAATCAGCACCTAAAAGTGTTGTCCACTGTTCAAGAAATTTTAAAGCATTGTTTGACCATTCTCCACTTTCAACAATGTTAGAATAAGCACTGCCATAGCCAGCATCAATATTATTAGTAACAAGAGAAAGAACACCACATCCTAAAATTGTAGAAACTAAAATAATAATAAATGATAGGATTATATCTTTATTTGCCTTTGCTATAATATTGTTTTTAGTATCAAAAACAACAGAAAGCAAAAGTGCACCTAAAACAGGTAAAGTTGAAAGTGTAAGTGTAGTAAGTCCGTCAAAAGCACTAAAAAATGCCCATAAAGCAACTAAAACACCAAGTATAATTGTCTTTCTATTATTTTTAAATGAATACTTATTACCCTTATAATTTGTAATAAAATAAAACATAAATGCCATAAGTACAAAAGCAAGGAAAGCTCCTAAACTATAATGAATTATATGTTCCCAAAAAAGCTCTCTAAGTTTAACACTTGATGAAACCATAATAAACTCAGAAGAAACTGCAATTAAACCAGTGTTTCTGCTCCAACCAAGACCTCTTGCACAAAAGTAAATAGCAAGAGCAAAAAGAACCATAAACACAAACATTGCTAAACGGTACGCAAACATAGTAAATCCAAACATTGCAACAAAAGGATAAAATAAAAATGTTGAACCAAAAGGCAACAAATATGGATAGCAAAATGTTGAGCTAAAAAGTTGACCACTTTCTACAGTTGCATTTGCCCAAGTAAGTGTATCTACACAATCAGAGTGAATATAACCTTCTGACGGTCCAAGCATATAATAAATAACCGTTATAAACGCAATAATAACCAAACTAAAAGCAAATACCGTTTTTTTATTGGTTTTTGTTGTATTGACATTATTTTTGTTATTTTTCACCTTGTATCCCTCCACTAAATAGTGACTTCACTATGTCTTGTTACATGACAACTAATATTAACTGCAAGAGGAAGACCTGCAATATGAGTAGCAAATGTTTCAATATTAAGTCCCAAAACCGTTGTGTTACCTCCAAGTCCTTGTGGACCAATACCTAAATTATTTGCCCTCTGCAAAAGTTCAACTTCCATTTCTCTTATATGTTCCTTATCTGACTTAGAGCCAATAGGTCTTAAAAGTGCTTTTTTAGCAAGAGTTGCACACATTTCAAAGTTACCACCAATACCTACACCCACTACCATTGGTGGACAAGGATTAGGACCAGCCTTTTCAATACAATCAATAATTGCATTTTTAACTCCTTCAATACCATCTGATGGCTTAAGCATATAAACCTTGCTCATATTTTCACTTCCAAAGCCTTTTGGTGCAACCTCAATATGAACCTTGTCACCTTCAACAATATCATAATGAATAATAGCTGGTGTGTTATCCTTAGTATTAACCCTTATAAGAGGGTCTGAAACAACAGATTTTCTTAAATAACCTTCTGTATATCCTTGACGAACACCCTCATTAATAGCATCAGTTATGTTTCCACCAACAAAATGAACATCTTGACCAATTTCCATAAAAACAACTGCCATTCCTGTATCCTGACATATTGGCTTCATTTTACACTTTGCAAGGTCAGCATTTTCAATAAGTTGTGAAAGTATATTTTTGCCGATTTCAGATGATTCTTCTGACTTTGCCTTTTCAAGTGCATTATATACATCAGAATTAAGACAGCAGTTAGCCTTAATACACATTTCTTTTATTGTCTGAGTAATTTTTGATACATCAATTTCTCTCATTTTACTTTCTCCTATAATAAAGTTATATGGTTAATTATAACATAATTTTCTTAATAATACAATAAAATAACCGTCATCAATTGACAACGGTTATTGTTGCTGTACAACAACTTATAAAGTTAATTCTTATTTTATCAGTTTAATCCCCTTAAGTTTTTTTAAAGTTTGCCTTACTTTGTACTATCTTTTTACTGTTCCTTTAATATCAATCACCAAAGAATTAAACTGTATTCTGATGATATACTTTCAACTAATTATTTCTATTTTCTTAGCTAATTCAAGTATTTTTAAATGAATTTTGTGTATAATTTTTGAAAATTCAACATCGTCCTTTCCAGTAGGGTCATTTAATCCCCAATCCTCTCTATATTTACATTGAATTGTAGGGCAATTCACATTACAACCCATTGTAATTACAATATCTACTTCCGGTATATCAGATAATAGTTTTGAGTATTGTGTTTTTTCCATATCTATCTGATACATTTCTTTCATCAAACGAACTGCATCTTGATTAATTTGTGTCTTTGTTTCTGTTCCTGCCGAGTAACTATCAAAAACATCTGAAGAAAGATATTTTCCCAATGCTTCTGCAATTTGACTGCGACAAGAATTATGTACACATACAAAAGCTACTTTAGGTTTTTTCATATATTCACCCAACCTTTCATTTTTCTTAATTTCTATTTTTGTCAATATTTTTAAATACAGTATAATTTATAAAACTTTCTTTTAAAATCAAATAACAACTTCATTATACACTACTATTTGACTATGTCAATGTTTAAATTTGATAAAAACAATAATTCAGTAAACTTGTGGGATAATTTTTTAAGATAAAAAATGGATTTTATGATTATAAGATATAGATTTGAAAATATGTATATGTAAGCATCGCAAAAGC
>UQRG01000122.1 GCA_900543365.1 uncultured Eubacterium sp.
ATAACTCCAGTTCTTTTTGAAATATGTCTATAATCTCCTTTCGCCCAATCCATAATCATTGAACAAAAAGTCTTAATATCACCCTTATAAGTAACAAGCTGTGGTGTTGAATCCACAGCCTTAATAATACTTGAAGTAAACTTTTTAACTTTTTTAGTATTCATCATATTATCATTCCTTTGAAAGATTGAAACTACCTGAAATTTCCTGTCCATCAACAGATACATTAATCTGCTTGCTTTGAGATGTATATCCATCACAAACAGCCTTGGCTACATAAGAACCTAATGCAAGTTGAACCTTAACTGAACCTTTACCAATATACTTATCATTAATATAAATTTCAGCATCACTTGGTGTTGCTGTTAAATTAACAATACCTGACTTATTAGCCTTATCAAGTTTAACCTTTAATGTGTTTTGGTCAGCATCAATAGTAACACTGCCAGAAAAATCACTATAACCGTTCTTTGTAGCTCTTACCTTATATTCTCCATAAGGAAGAAGTATTGACTCATTCTCATCGTATTCCTTATCATTAATATAAAGAGTGTAATCATCTACATTGGAATAAACAGTTAAAGCACCTGTGCTAACAACAACCTTTGATAAATCAAGTACATAAGGTGTTTCAGTAGAAATAGATACTTCCTTTGTTATATCTGATATATTTTTGCCCTTTATTACTACAGTATGACTACCTTCACCTAATGTTACATAAGGACTCCCTACATTAACAGTAGTATCTTTACCATCAATTTTTACCCTAGCATTTTTAATATTGTTAATATTTCTAAGTTCAAGAGTACCATGACCCTGAACTACTACAATACTATAAACCTTATCTGTTATTCCATTGTTATAACCTGTAAGTTTGACAGTATCCATAGGACTTATATTTTCAAGAGTAAGGGCATTTCCACTTTTATCAGAAACAGAAATTGTATTTTCATCATACTTATATGATGCGTCCTTATGTTCTTTAGCATCTGTGCCAAACTTAACAAGTTTAGCAGTCTTGTTAATTCTGGCATCAGTATCATTAAATGTCCAAGCATTTTCACACTCTTTAAGTTCTTCAAGTTTTTTATCCTTGTCAAAAACATAAGTATACAAGTCACCAACACTAATATCTTCAGCCTTTGTTGACTTAGGAAAAATAGTCTTTTCAGTAACAGTAACAGTATTAGATGTATCATTTTTAAGACTTTTAAATGTTACTTGTATTTCTTTGTTGTCAGTTGTATTAACAGCAGTAACAACAGCATCAATATCAGACCCAATTAAATTAGCCTGTGCCTGACCTGCAATATCATTAGCAGAAAATGTATCAGTAGATATTTCCCCTTCTGAATCAGCCATCATATAAGTATAAACAACTGAAAAACTTCCTATACCTACAAACAAACCAATTACTGTAACCAACACAATAACAGCTGGCGTTACATCTCTTTTCTTTCTCTTATAAGTAGTTAATTCATTTTTGCTTTTATTCTTAGCCATATAAATACTCCTAATATAAATATAGTAAACATAATGCTCCGTATACTATATTGTAATAGCAAATAGAAAAAATAACAAGACTTTTTTTCAAAATAATAAAATATATTTCAATTATAAAAGTTATCATTTATGCTATTTTAATAAAAGTTGAAAATTTTTTTAGCAATTTTGCACAAAAGAATATTTTTTATGTTTTTTAACAAAAAAATTGTTTATATTTTAACGAAGTTGTTGTATAATTGAAAGATAGAATTATTTGTTAGGAGGATAACTATGTACAAAATTGTAAAGAAGCAGATGCTTACACCAACAATTTTCGAAATGAAAATTGAAGCACCTCGTATTGCAAAGTCTGCATTACCAGGTCAGTTTATTATTCTTAAAATAGATGAAAAAGGTGAAAGAATACCTTTAACAATTTCTGATTATGATTCTAATGAAGGCACTGTTTCAATTGTAACTCAGGCTTTAGGAAAGTCTACTATGGAACTTATGGACTATAATGAAGGTGATTACATTGCTGACTTTGTTGGTCCTTTAGGCTGTCCAAGTAACCTTTGCAATGAAAGCCCTGAAGAATTAGCTAAGAAAAATATTATTTTTGTTGCTGGTGGTGTTGGTGCTGCTCCAATTTATCCACAGGTTAAGTGGTTAAAGGAACACGGAATAAAAGCTGATGTACTTATTGGCGCTAGAAACAAAGACTTACTTATATTGGTTGATGAAATGAAAGAAGTCGCAGAAAATGTTTACATAGCAACTGATGATGGTACTGCTGGTTTTGCTGGTAGAGCTACTGATTTACTTGAAGATTTAGTTAAAAATCAGGGTAAGGAATACAATCACGCTGTTATAATTGGTCCAATGATTATGATGAAGTTTACTTCAATGACAACTAAGGCTTTAGGCATTCCAACAATTGTCAGCCTTAACCCAATTATGGTTGATGGAACTGGTATGTGCGGTGCTTGTCGTGTAGTTGTTGATGGCGAAGTTAAGTTTGCTTGTGTTGACGGACCAGAGTTTGATGGTCACAAAGTTGATTATGATGGAGCAATGAGAAGACAAACTATGTACAAGACAGAAGAAGGTCAGGCTAAACTTAAGTTTGAAGAAGGCAACACTCACAAAAATGGTGGTTGCGGTTGTGGAGGTGACAAGTAATGGCTATTAACTTTACAAAAGTCCCTGTTAGAGAACAGGATCCAAAAGTAAGAGCAACAAATTTTGAAGAAGTATGTCTTGGATACAACGAAGAAGAGGCTGTTACTGAAGCTCAAAGATGTCTTAACTGTAAAAATCCTATGTGTGTTAAGGGATGTCCTGTAAATATTGATATTCCTGGTTTTATTAGCCATTTAAAGGATAGAGATTTTGAAGGTGCTGCCAGAGAAATTGCTAAGTATTCTGCCCTTCCTGCTGTTTGCGGTCGTGTCTGTCCCCAGGAAACACAGTGTGAAGGTAAGTGTGTACTTGGTAACAAGGGTGATGCTGTATCAATTGGTAAACTAGAAAGATTTACTGCTGACTGGGCAAGAGAAAACAATATTGACCTTGCTACTAAGGCAGAATCTAAAGGTAAGAGTGTAGCTGTTATTGGTGCTGGTCCTGCAGGTTTAACTTGTGCTGGTGACCTAGCTAAAAAAGGCTATGATGTAACAATATTTGAAGCACTTCACAAGGCTGGTGGTGTATTAAGTTATGGTATTCCAGAATTTAGACTTCCAAAGAATACAGTTGTTGCACACGAAATTGATAATATTAAAAAACTTGGTGTTAAAATTGAAACTAATGTTATTATTGGTAAGACTGTTTCTATTGAACAGCTTTTAAATGATGAAGGTTTTGATGCTGTATTTATTGGTTCTGGTGCAGGTCTTCCTAAATTTATGAATATTCCTGGTGAAACAGCTATGGGTGTTGTATCAGCTAATGAATATCTTACAAGAGTAAACTTAATGAGAGCTTTTGATGATGAATATGATACTCCTGTTAGAACAGGTAAAAAGGTTGCTGTTGTTGGTGGTGGTAATGTAGCAATGGATGCTGTAAGAACAGCATTAAGACTTGGTGCAGAAGCACACATTGTTTACAGAAGAAGCGAAGCAGAACTTCCTGCAAGAGCTGAAGAAATTCATCACGCTAAAGAAGAAGGCGTTATATTTGATACACTCACTAATCCAGTTGAAATCCTTGTTGACGAAAACGGCTGGGTATCTGGTATGAAGTGTGTTAAAATGGAATTAGGCGAGCCTGACGAAAGTGGCAGAAGACGCCCTATTGAAATTCCTAATTCAGAATTTGTTATGGATGTAGATATGGTTATAATGAGTTTAGGTACTTCTCCTAACCCACTTATTAGTTCAACTACACCAGGTCTTGATATTAACAAGAGAAAATGTATCATCGCTGAAGAAGAAACAGGCTTAACATCTAAGGAAGGTGTTTATGCTGGTGGTGATGCTGTTACAGGTGCTGCTACAGTTATTCTTGCTATGGGTGCTGGTAAACACGCAGCAGCAGCTATTGATGAATACTTAAGTAAATAGCTAATAAACTTATTTAAGGACTGTTTTACAGTCCTTTTTTATCTTTTATATTTTAGTAAAAAACTCCAATTTATTTATTACAATTTCATTACCATTATTGACATTTTTTACCAAATTTGTTAAAATACCTACACAAGGATAAATTATATGCTAATTATGAAGGGAGTGTCTATAATGAAATCAACTGGTATTGTAAGAAAAATTGACTCATTAGGAAGAATGGTTTTACCTAGCGAGTTGAGATCAAATTTTAATCTTAAAGAAGGTGATGCTCTTGAAATATTTACTAGTAATGATATGATAGTGCTAAAAAAATATGCACCAGCTGACATATTTACTGGTGAAATGGATAATTTAATTGAATATAAAGGTAAAAAAGTATCGGTCAATACAATTAAAGAACTTGCGAGAATAGCAGGTATTAAAATAAACAATAACACAAATCTTTTACAAGACGATTTTGAACTTGATGACCCAATGTAAATCTTAACATCATATTTATTAATAAGGAGGATATTATTATGGCAATAAGAGTAGGTTTAGGTTATGATGTACATAAACTTACAGAAAATAGAAAACTTATTATAGGTGGTGTTGATATTCCTTACGAAAAAGGACTTTTAGGTCATTCTGATGCTGATGTTCTTATTCACGCAATAATGGATGCCCTTTTAGGTGCATCTAAATTAGGAGATATTGGTGTTCTCTTTCCTGATACCGACCCTAAATATAAAGGAATTTCAAGTATTACTCTTTTAAAATATGTTAAAGAAGAAATGGATAA
>UQRG01000123.1 GCA_900543365.1 uncultured Eubacterium sp.
ACTCCTTATAAAAAGCCACAGAAAGCTATATTCTGTGGCTTAATAAATTATAAAAAATTATTTAATCTAAATATAAATTAAAGCTTAATATGCTTTGGAAGACCATTTACCATATATGGATAAATTTCACCCTGAATTAATGGATTCATATAATCAATAGCCTCTTGAGATACAGCTGTACCATCGTTAATAATCCATTCTTGAGGAACAGTCTTTTCAACATTAGCAATAGCCTTAACATCGTAAATATCTGTATTCATCATATATGGCTTATTTGATACTCTTACATAAATACCTACCTTGCCAGTTGCACCCTCAAAAGCAGCCTTAACAACCTGTCCACCAACTAAAAATGCCTCGTTTACATCAGTTAGTGAACCAATGTGGCTTGCACATCTCTGAATTGTACTAAATTCTATAGGTCTTGTCTTCCAGCCAAATTTATCACCTACAATACCAGCTAAGGTAGTTGCTGTACCACTAAGCTGTTTATGACCAAAACTATCAACCTTCATATTAGTTGCAGCGACCTCACATACATATTTTCCATCTGCGGTCTTAACACCTTCAGACACAGCAATTAATACCTGTCTTTTATACTTATGTACTTCTTCTACCTTAGCAAGAAACTTTTCAATATCAAATACAGTTTCTGGAAGGTAAATAAGGTCAGCACCTTCACAATCTGAACCCTTAGCAAGTGCAGCAGCAGCAGTCAACCAGCCAGCATTTCTACCCATAATTTCTACAATAGTTACAACATCTATAGGCTGAACTACTGCATCTCTGGATAATTCTTTAATAGTTGTACCAATATACTTAGCAGCAGAACCATAACCAGGAGTATGGTCAGTTACTGCAAGGTCATTATCAATAGTCTTAGGAACTCCCATAAAAGTAATGTCAGTAATGTTTTTAGCTTCAGCATATTCACTTAACTGCTTAATTGTATCCATTGAGTCATTACCACCAATGTAGAAGAAATGCTGAATATCAAGCTCTTATCATAAGTTTCCGGACTCTTATCTACTGTAGGAAGTTTAAACCTACAAGAACCTAAAAAAGCTGATGGTGTTCTCTTTAAGATTTCAACATCCATAGGAGTTCTTAAATACTCGCTCATATCTATGTACTGCTCATTTAAAAGACCCTCAATACCATTTCTCATACCATAAATCTTACTAGCCCCTAAATCCTTTGCAGCCTGAAAAACACCTGCTAAACTAATGACAGATGTAGGACCACCTGACTGACCAACAATAATATTCTTTGACATAATAAAACCCCTTTCACCGTTCATAAAATATTTTTAATTAATTATAACAAATATACAAATTACTTTCAATAGTAAATTATAAAATTTGAACAATTTTTTAATTTACTTATTTACAAATTTGTAAAAATAATATTTAAATTATATAAAATTTTACTAAATACTTGACTTATTAGCAAAAAAAATATATATTTATAAGTAAAATAAATATAATAAGGAGTTTAATTATGAGTTTTATAAACATAAGAAAAATGCCTACTCCCGCTGAAATTCAAACTATGACACCTCTTACACCGGAATTAAAGGCAATTAAAGATGAAAATGACAGACAATTAAAAGAAATATTTGAAGGTAAAGATAACAGATTTATTGTTATTGTTGGTCCTTGCTCTGCTGATGATGAAGAAGCTGTATGTGACTATGGTAGAAGACTTTCTGAAGTCAGCAAACTAATCAGCGACAAAATTTTCACTATAATGAGAGTATATACTGGCAAGCCAAGGACTACAGGTGAAGGCTACAAAGGTATGATGCACCAACCAGACCCTAATGGTGAACCCAATATGGCTGAAGGTATCAAAGCTATAAGAAAAATGTATTTAAGAGTAATTAAGGAAACCGGTTTCCCTATTGCTGATGAAATGCTTTACCCATCTAATCTTCCATTTGTTGAAGATATTTTATCATATATTGCTGTAGGTGCTAGAAGTGTTGAAAATCAGCAACATAGACTTACATCAAGTGGTATTGATTGCCCTGTTGGTATGAAGAATCCAATGAGTGGTGACCTTTCTGTTATGTTTAATTCAATTAGAGCATCACAGCAGTCCCACGATTTTCTTTATAACGGTTATGAAGTCAAAACTAGTGGTAACCCTCATTCTCACGCTATTATGAGAGGTTCCGTAAATAAGAGAGGTGTTCATATTCAGAACTACCATTATGAAGATTTAATTCTTGCAGCTGATATGTATGATGCTGGCAAGTATCAAAATCCAGCTGTTATTGTAGATGCTAACCATTCTAACTCTAAGAAAAAACACACTGAACAACCTAGAATAGTTAAAGATATTCTACATTCAAGAAGCTGTAGCGATAGGCTTAAAAAGTTAGTTAAAGGTGTTATGCTTGAAAGCTATATTATTGGTGGCAATCAGACAAGTGAAGCTAAAGGACACATTTATGGTAAATCAATTACTGACCCTTGCTTAAGTTTTGAAGATACAAAGAAGTTGCTTCTTGATATGTATCAAATTTTATAATATACAAAAAGCTGTTGCAATTTTTTACAACAGCTTTTATTTTTTTAATATTTATTTAATTTAATCTTGCCTCAAGTTCAGCCTTTCTTTCTTCATATCCAGGCTTACCTAAAAGAGCAAACATATTCTTCTTATAAGCCTCAACACCTGGCTGGTCAAATGGATTAACACCTAACATATAACCACTAATAGCAAGAGCCTTTTCAAAGAAATACACAAGCTGACCAAAGTGATAAGCATCTGCCTTTTCAATTTCAATAACCATAGTTGGTACACCGCCATCAATATGTGCAAGATATGTACCACCATAAGCCTTAGAATTAACATACTGAATACTCTTATCTGCAAGGAAATTAAGTCCATCAAGATTTTCAGAATCAGCCTCAATTACAATATCCTTTTTCGCTTTATCAACCCATAAAACAGTTTCAAAAAGGTTTCTTGAACCATCTTGAATAAACTGACCAATAGAATGTAAATCTGTTGAAAAATTAGCACTTACAGGGAAAATACCCTTTTGGTCTTTACCCTCTGATTCAGCATAAAGTTGTTTATACCACTCACCAAACATAGTAAGAGACGGCTCATAATTAGCAAGAATTTCTATTGCCTTACCTTTTCTATATAATATATTTCTTAAAGCTGCATACTTTAAGCAATCATTGTTCATAAGGTCATCATCTTTGTACTGAGTTGCAGCATCAGCGGCACCTTGCATAACAGCATCAACATCAATACCTGCTGCTGCCATAAGAAGAATTCCTACAGGAGTAAGTACAGAAAATCTGCCGCCAATGTCATCAGTAATGACAAAAGTTTCATAACCTTCCTTGTCTGCAAGTGACTTTAACGCACCTTTTGACTTATCAGTTGTAGCAAAAATTCTTTCCTTAGCCCCCTCTTTGCCATACTTGTCCTCAATCATTTTCTTGAAAATTCTAAATGCAATGGCAGGTTCTGTAGTAGTACCAGACTTTGAAATAACATTAATAGAAAAATCTCTGTCCCCAATCATTTCAATAATATCACTTAAATAATCTGAACTAATACTGTTACCTACAAAATAAATATCCGGTAAACCTGGATGTTTTTTGTTATTATAATTATTACCGTTAATAAAATCAAGAGCAGCCCTGCCTCCAAGGTAAGAACCACCAATACCAATAACAACAAGAACATCACTATTAGATTGGATTTTCTTAGCAGCAATCTTCATCTTATTAAATTCTTCTTTATCATAGTCAAAAGGAAGATTAACCCATCCAATAAAATCATTACCGACCCCCTTACCAGAGTATAAAAGGTCACTAGCCATTTTAACTGCTGGTTCAATCTTAGAAAGCTCGTCCTCTCTTACAAAATTGTTTACACCATTTAATTTTAATGTAATGCCCATTTTATGTATACCTCCATTATGAATTTATTTACTTAATACAATTATACCACAGCTTACTTATATTTTCCATACATTTTTAACAATTTTTATAAACTTTTTACCAAATATTTATACATTTTTTAACAAATAAGTTTTATTGCTTTTTTATCTGTTATTTTCTCTTTGAATTTTACTATAAATACAACCACAATAATCTTGTCTATATAAATTATATTCTTTTGAAAGTTCTATTGACCTTTTATATCCATTTTTCTTTTTGAAGTCAGATATTAAATATTCAACTCCATATTCTTTTCCAAGTCTTACTCCAATTTCATTTAACCAATCTGTATTTTTATAAGGACTAATTGAAAGAGATGTTGTGTAATAATCAAATTTATTCTCTGATGCATAAATTGCTGATTCCCTTAGCCTTAACTCATAGCAACTATAACATCTTTCACCTCCTTCTTGTAAATTTTCCTTACCTTTTGCAATAGTATAAAAACTTTTGGGGTCATAATTTCCCTCAACAAATTTAACTGCATTATTTAACGGAAATTCCTTAAGAAATCTTAATTCTTCATTTACTCTTTTTTTATACTCATCTTCAAAGGAGATATTAGGATTATAAAAAAATACAGTGATATTAAAATAACTGCTTAAATATTCAAGTACATAAGAGTTGCAAGGGGCACAGCAAATATGTAAAAGTAAACTAGGTTTTTTATTCTCTTTTTTTAATTGTATTAATAAATTATCTAATTGTTTTTGATAGTTTATTTTATTCATATTATCACCTTTATTTATATTAAAAAACTGCCCATTTAGGACAGTTTTTTATAATTATACTGGATAAACTTTA
>UQRG01000124.1 GCA_900543365.1 uncultured Eubacterium sp.
TAATTATCACCTCAACTAATTATACCATAAAAAAACAAAAAAGCCCAGTTAAACTTGACTTTTTCGACAATCTGAGAGCAGTATTAAAACTGCTCTTTTACTTCACTTTAAATTTAATTTCATCTGGATACCCATCACACACAAGATACAATTCTCTATTTGAATTAATTACTTCATTAGGAACTGAAAAGCCAACAAAACCACTTTTTTCTTCTAATGGATTTAAGCTCATATTTTCTAAACTGTCATTTATATAAGGGAAAAATGAAGTTGGCGAATATTCAAGTCCGTCTGAAGTATATAATTTACAATAAAAATCGTTGTCTATCCATCTAAAAGAAGTTATAGCTTTACCAATATTTTTTATTGTAACATACACCAGCACATATTGGCAATTATCCTTAGCAGTCATTCTATAATAACCACTATCATCATATAATATTGTATTATATCCAATATCGTTAAGTGTAATTTGTGAATTACTTATAATACCACTATCACCAATATCCAAACAAGCTATAGTAGTTGTTTCTGTAGTTGTTTCTTCTGTTATCTGATATGTAGTTTCTTCAGTAGTTTCAGTAGTTTCAGTAGTTTCAAAACCACTGGTTTTATAATCGTAACTGTTTATAAAATAAGCAATAAGCAACATAATAGCAACAATGAGAACTCCAATAAAAAAGCTTTTACCAAAAGATACTGTGTTATTTTCTTCCATTAAATTTCTCCTTAAAAGAACAGTTTTAAAACTGTTCTAAATATTTGTTTTATTAAAAAATCACAATGTATATATCCCGTTATTACTTATATTAGCATTAATGTTATTTTGTATATTATAAAATCTACAAAGTGGAGTACCCTCAAACATTATTTGCTTTGGTGTATTATCAGAAACATAATTTATTGTTAAATATAATTTAACAACTTCTGTTCTTATTTGAGTATTACTTGTAGTTTTGGCTTTTCCAGATGCACCTCCTATGATTGCACCAGCAGGGCCAAATAAAGCCCCGCCAACTACCGCCTTGCCAAGGCTAGGACTTTTCTTGGTATTGTATTGCGTATCTTGTATATTAGCTGTTTCTTGATTAACAACTGAACCAGTTATTTTGCTCATCGGCATCAAAAAATCCTGTCTGCCATTATTGATTACTATTTCTTCTTTCCTAACAATTACAGAGCATTTTTCTCTTCCTGTAGCTGGTAATCCAGATATATGTATAGCATTATTTTCAATTGCCAGAGCATTATTTTCTTCTAAACTTTCGTTATATTTGATATTGTTATTCGCAACATATATTATAGGCAATATTATTACCAAGATTAAAGCTATTACAATTATGATTATCATTCCCATATAAACATCACCTTTCTATAGCATAGTTGATTATTGTTATACGGTACGCTATCGTCCGCCCATAATCTTTTATTTTCGTAGTATAAATTCAAGTTAGCTTCCTCTTCTGGATAAAAACCATTTCCCCAAATGTGCCAACCTTCTATCGTTCCCAGCAACTCAATATTACACCTAAATGATGATGTATAATCAGTTTTAAACATAATCAAATCAGTATTTTTACTATTCCAACTACCAAGCACTTTATATCCAGACGAATACAGCTCAGTCGGTCTTGAACACAATAAATTTACATTTGTGCCTTTATATACGATTACAACTATATCATAAAAATCATTTTCTTTGGTTAGTGTTATAGGGACATCATAATATATATCTCCACCCAATCTATCATAGATATGTTTAGCTGTATCATAATCATACACCCTTGTATATACCGATAAAACCTCATTGTTTTCTTTGCCTACCACACTGTCTGATTTCCATTTATTCCCATATACATCAATCATATTTAAATCATTGTATTGGTCATACCAGCTATTTATAATGCTTCCTAAGAGTTTATTATATGCGTCTGTTTTTTCTGCTGCCAATGTAGTAGTTCCAAATAATGTAATTGTCAATACAGTTAACACTAATAAAAATCTTTTCATTGTAAACACCTCCTTTTTATTTTATAATATCAAAATAAATTAGCGGTGTCAATAAAAAACGAACTAAATATGAAGTAAATCTGACGAATTATTTAAACTTTCGTCTAAACCTGTTGTAATTCTTTCTATAATTTCGTCAACATCAGCGGTTTCTTTGACTTCGCCAAAACTTACATTAATCTGAGGCTGTAACAACTTGCTTGTGAACTGATTAATTGCCTCTTGGTCAGCAATATCTCTTATATATCGCAAATCCTCACTAGCAATATCAACAGTATCATTAATATGATTTACATTTTCAACATTGTCAACATCAAAATTTCCGTCGAAATCTTTGTAGTAATCGTTAGGGTCGGTGCTGATTTTGTTCAACTCATCATTTACAGTGCTTTGCTGTTTTTCGTTTTCTTTGTAAGTTTTTTCTTGATTTAATTTTGCAACTGCCAATTTTGCTATTTTAGCATTCAGCTCACTGTTTTCTTTATCATATTCTTTTAACTTATTAATATTCTCGCTATTAGCAGCATTTTGTTTTACTTTATCGAGAGAAAATATGCTTGAAATATCCGCTTCAGGTACGTTCATACCAAGTAAAGAGTCAGTTTCAGGTGTTTCAATTTTGTTTCTAATATCAGCAGCTTTACTTTTTATTTCGCTTTTTCGCTTTTTTAAATCGTCTATCTGCTTATCATAACTTTCATTACTACTGATAATACTTCGTGCCGTTGACAGCGAAACCCCATTCTTTTTCGCATAATCTATGGCAGTTAATTCACTTTCTGTACCTGTGCTGTCTGATACCAAATCCGCAGCACTCTTAACAGCTTTTATTGTTCCAACTAAAGCAAGCATCATAGATACCACCTTGGCTATAGCCGACGCAACACCTAAGTATGGGTTAGCTTTCATAGCTGTATTTAATGTTTTTTGTGCAACCGCTGCACCGTTTGCAGCTGTTTCTTGTGCTTGTTCAGCAACAACCAAACTTATTACTTTAGTACGAGCATTGTTCACGCTAAAAGCAAAATTAGCCATACCATTGGTTACAGAACTAATAATAGGAGTTGCTGTTTTATACATTTTAAAGCCAACATATATACCTGCAATGGTAGGTGCCAGTGGTGTCGCTACCTCCAGCACAGTATTAATTGCACCAGCAACAGTAAGAAAACCACTACCCATAATTGCTAAACTTTTTGCTGTAGCTGGGTTAGCCACTATATTACCTATAGTCCTAATAAAAGTACCAACAACTCCATTTGCACTAAACATAGCATTAGCTATATTGCCTACACTATTAGCAATGTCATCAAAACCAGTACTGCCTACAATAAGCGACCCATCTATAACACTCATTAGCTCTTGTGCTTTAAGCGAGGCTTTTTCAAGCAATTCTGGCACACCTTGCAAAACTCCTTGCACAATATCATTGTTAAGCATACCGTTCATTTGTTCGTATAACGGTGCAAATGCCATAGTTGCACTGCTGCCAATATTAGTCCAAGCATCACCAAAAGTCATAGGTAACTGCGAAAACTTACTTTCAATGTCATCTGCTGCACCAAATAAAGCATTCTTAATTATGTCAGCAGAAATAGCACCATCTGAGCTTAAGTCCTTTAACTCACCCTTACTTACCCCTGTATATTCAGCTATAGCGTTAGCAAGCATAGGAGCGTTTTCAATAATACTTCTAAATTCATCCCCCTGTAATCTACCACTTGCCATTGCCTGCGTAAGCTGGTACATTGCCGATGTTTTTTCTTCTGTACTTGCCCCACTTAATTTAAAACTCTTATTCATTAATTCCGCAAATTTAACTAGTTCGCTATTATCAACAAAAGCATCTGGAGCCAATAAACCTAGCTTTGCTATAACATTTACAGTATCGTTATAAGCACCTCTTGATTTTAAAGCCGATTGATATATCTCTTGTTGCAACATTTTTTGTTCTTGTAACCCATTAGTTAATAAGCCTAATCTAGAGCTATTGTTAATCCAAGTATCACTTGCATCAATTAATTGTTTGCCTCCAAATGCAGTCGCAGCCATTGTAATATATCGTTTAATGCCACTTGTTAATTTATCACCAAAAGCTGTTGCATTGCTTACGCCCGCTGACAAACTGTTGTTATATGCTTTTTGTGCATTGTTAGCTTGTTCGGTATCATCTTTTATTTTTTTATACTTGTCGCTTACTTCTTCACCATTTTTTACAAGTTGTTTTTGCACTGCTAATGCTTCTGCCATACTTTTTTGTGCTTCTAAAAATGACTCCATATCAACGGCATTGCTAGAGGCTTCGTTTAATTTGTACATACCACTTATAAGCTGGCTAACACCTCTATACATATGTTCAATAGCTGGTGTTGCCGCATCTAAGACACTTATTTTTGTACTTACTCCTGCCAATCAATCACCCCTAACCTTCTAAACTTTTCTTAATTTTTTCGTTCCTAACAAATATACTCGCCCATATAAAAGCCCTCTCGTGCTTTGAGAGGGCTAATATTTCACTTGGAAATTTATGTAGTTTTTGAAGGGCGTAATGAAACAGAGTCGCCTCTGGGTCACCGCCCTCTATTAGTTTTTTGCTTCTTCAATTAAATCGTTAATGCTTACATTGTAGCCACATAATTTCTGTATTTCAAGTGATAAAATGTCAATTTCACCTGGTAATAATACATCTCTTACGAATTCTTCTGGAGTGTGTAAGCCTCTTGACTTAATACTTTCTGTATTCTTAAA
>UQRG01000125.1 GCA_900543365.1 uncultured Eubacterium sp.
CGTTATATACTTTTTTATCAGTAATAAGAGTAACAATTTGAGGACCAATTTTAGCTTTAACAAAGTACATTTTCATATACTTGCTCCACTTTGGCACTTGTTCAATTACTGCCTTTGGCAATGATTTAACATTTGTTATTCTATCTCTAGCCTTATCTATAATATAAGCAGTTTGAAGCATTTTGTGCTGTTCAATCATTTCATTTTGCTGGTCCATTCTCTTATAGGCTTTCTTGTTGATAAAAAGAAGAATACCTGCAATAATTGCAACTATAACAACAATCAATATGAGCCAATCGCCCAAAGTCATATATTTTCCTCCTTTCATTATACAATCGGTGTAACCACCATTTTTATAATTATCTCATTATTGACAGCTCTTGTCAAGTCAACTATAATTAAATTAGTTATTTTTTTAAAAAAAGGAGTTGTATTATGTCGGAAGTATGTGAAAGAATGAAGTCTAAAGTAAAAAATGTACTTGCTCTTTTAGATAGTATATATCCAACAGAGGATAAATGTTACCTCCATTATACTAAGCCTTATGAGTTGCTTATAGCTACTATGCTTTCTGCACAATGTACTGATGATAGAGTTAATATGGTTACAGATGAACTTTTTAAGAAGTACACTAGATTAGAAGACTTTGCTAATGCTGACTTAAGAGAACTTGAAAAGGACATTCATTCCACTGGTTTTTATAGAAATAAGGCTAAGAATATTAAAGAGGCAGCTAACCAGCTTATTAATGAATATAATGGTGAGCTTCCATCAGATATTAATGAACTGACTGCCCTTGCCGGTGTTGGGAGAAAAACTGCAAATGTTGTTAGAACCCATATTTTTCATATTCCTAGTATAGTTGTTGATACTCATGTTAAGAGAATAAGCAATAAATTAGGCTTTGTTAGTTGTGATGACCCTGTTAAGATTGAGTTTGAACTTATGAAAATATTTCCAGAGGACCATTGGGGAAGATATAATACTCAGATTATTGCCCACGGCAGGTCTATTTGTAAGGCTAGAAAGCCTGATTGTGAAAATTGCTTGCTAAAGAATGAGTGTGATGATTATACAGTGAGAAATAATTGATATATATTTTGTAGCAATAAGCATTAACACTTCAAAACTTATTTAAAATTTGTGAAAGGAAGACAATATGGATAATAATTTGAAATTTACACATTTACATGTCCATACGGAATTTAGTCTTTTAGATGGTTCTGCCAAAATAAAAGAACTTGTAGCCAGATGTAAAAAGTTAGGAATGGATTCTATTGCAATTACTGACCACGGCGTAATGTATGGCTGTATAGATTTTTATAAGGAGTGCAAAAATCAAGGTATTAAACCAATTATTGGTTGTGAGGTTTATGTAGCATCTAAATCTCGATTTGACAAAACAGCATCAGATGACAATTTTTATTATCATCTTGTTCTCCTTGCTAAAAATCAAATAGGTTATCAAAACCTTATTAAAATGGTGTCTTATGGTTTTACAGAAGGCTTTTATAAAAAGCCTAGAATAGATTTTGAACTTCTTGAAAAGTATCACGAAGGTATTATTGCTCTTAGTGCTTGTCTTGCAGGACCTGTTGCTAGAACAGTATTAAGAGTTGGCTATGACAAGGCTAAGGAAATGGCTTTAAAATATAGCAGTCTTTTTGGAGAAGATTTTTATTTAGAATTGCAAGACCACGGTATGCCAGAGCAACAGCAGGTTAATCAAGCACTTATGCGTATTCATCAAGAAACTGGTATTTCTCTTGTAGTTACTAATGATTCTCATTATATAAAGGCTGAAGATGCAGAAGCACACGATATTCTTCTTTGTATTCAAACTGGTGTCACAATTAATACTCCGGATAGAATGAGATATGAAGGAGGTCAATTTTATTTAAAATCACCGGAAGAAATGTATTCTCTTTTTCCTTACGCAAAAGAGGCTTGTGAAAATACTGCCAAAATTGCAGAAAAGTGTAATGTAGATTTTGAATTTAATAAATATAAAATACCTCGTTATGATGTGCCAGCGGGTTATACATCATTAAGCTATTTAACTGAGCTTTGTCAAAAGGGTATTGTTGAAAGGTATGGCAATATTACTTCCGAACTTACAGAAAGACTTGATTATGAGCTTAAGACTATATCATCAATGGGTTTTGTAGAGTATTTTCTTATAGTTTGGGATTTTATTAAGTATGCTAAAGACCACGATATTGCAGTTGGTCCAGGTAGAGGGTCTGCCGCAGGTTCTATTGTTGCCTATGCACTAAGGATAACCGATATTGACCCTCTAAAGTTTAATCTTATTTTTGAGCGATTTTTAAATCCTGAAAGAGTAACAATGCCTGATATTGACATTGATTTTTGTTATGAAAGACGACCTGAAGTAATTGATTATGTAATTAGGAAATATGGTGCAGATCAAGTTTCACAGATTATTACCTTTGGTACAATGGCAGCCAAAAATGCTATAAGAGATGTTACTCGTGCTTTAGATTTGCCTTATTCTGATGGTGACAGAATAGCCAAAATGATACCTGACGAACTTCATATAACTATTGAAAAAGCACTTAATAAGAATCCAGAACTTAAAAATGCTTACGATACTGAACCTAAGGTTAAAAGAGTAATTGATATGAGTATGAAACTTGAGGGGCTGCCTCGCCATACATCTACTCACGCAGCTGGTGTAATTATATCTGACCGTCCTGTTATGGATTATGTACCTCTTAACTTAAATGTAAAGGATAATTCTGTAACTACTCAGTTTATAATGACTACTTGCGAGGAGTTGGGACTTCTTAAAATGGACTTTTTAGGTCTTAGAACTCTTACAGTTATTCAAAATGCTTTTAAGGAAGTTAATAGAAAATATAGTAAAGATTACACTCCTAACAACATAGACTATGAGGACAGAGAAGTTTTTAAACTTATATCAAGTGGAAAAACTGATGGAGTTTTTCAGCTTGAAAGTGCTGGTATGACTTCATTTATGAAGGAACTTAAGCCTGATAGTATTGATGATATTATTGCAGGAATTTCTCTTTATCGTCCAGGTCCAATGGATTTTATACCACAGTACATTAAAGGCAAAAGAGATAAAAATAATGTAATATACAAGCACCCTCTGCTTGAACCTATATTAAAGGATACATATGGCTGTATAGTCTATCAGGAACAGGTTATGCAAATTGTTAGGGAGTTGGCTGGTTATTCTTTAGGCAGAAGTGATATGGTGCGTAGAGCTATGTCTAAGAAAAAAGCTGATGTAATGGCTAAGGAAAGAGAAAAGTTTATTAACGGTGACGGTGACCAAGTTCCAGGCTGTATTGCAAAGGGTATTTCACCAGAAATAGCTAATGAAATATTTGATGAAATGACAGACTTTGCAAAGTATGCTTTTAACAAATCCCACGCTGCTGCTTATGCTGTTGTTGCTTATCAAACAGCTTGGCTTAAGTGTCATTATCCAGTTGAATTTATGGCGGCACTTATGACTAGTGTAATTGGTAATCCAGATAAGGTAACAGGTTATATTGGCAGTTGTCGTCAAATGGGTATTAAGGTACTTCCACCGGATATTAACAGAGGATATGGTAATTTTTCTTCTTGTGATGAAGGTATATTATTCTGCCTGTCTGCCATTAAGTCTGTTGGCAGACAGGTTATAAATGATATTGTTGAGGAAAGAGAAAAAAATGGTCTTTTTGTTTCCCTTACTGACTTTATAACAAGAATGTATGACAGCATTAATTCAAGAGCTATAGAAAACCTTATATTAAGTGGTGCATTTGATTCCTTAGGTGGCAAAAGGTCACAGTATATGAATATTTATATGACAATATATGAAGGTGTTAAAAATAATGCCAAAAATAATATTGTAGGTCAAATTGACCTTTTTGGAATAAGTGAGGAAGTATCAAATGCTGAAAAGTACAAGGATACCTTACCGAAAATGGATGAATATCCAACTAAATATAAGTTGTCACAAGAAAAAGAAATATTGGGTTTTTATGTAAGTGGTAATCCTCTTGACAAATACTGGGATAAACTTAAAAATCATATAAGTAGAGTGTCAACAGATTTTCCTGTTGATGATGAAGACTTTGAAAATTCTAAGAAAGTTGCAGATAGAGAAAAGGTACAAGTAGCTGGATTTATTAATTCTGTTACACTTCATTTTACTAAAAATAATAAGGTAATGGCATTTGTAAATATTGAAGATATATTTGGTACAATGGAAATAATAGTTTTTCCGGATTCTTATGATAAGTTTTCATATATGCTTAAGGAAGAAGAAATTATTGTTGTCAAGGGTACTGCTACTATAGCTAAAGACCAACCATCAAAGGTAATATGTGAAGAAATAAGGTCATTTAAACAACTTGATGAAATGATAAAAACTCTTTGGCTTAAAGTATCTGCTGATAGTTCTGTAACTCTTGACAATATACTTGATATTACATCTAAGTATAAAGGTAACAGTAAAATGGTTATTTATATGGAAAAAACTAATCAAAAATTAAAAGCAAATTCTAATAATTATATTACAATTAATAATAGTATTGTTGAAGAACTTAAAGAATTACTTGGATGTAATAATGTAGTTGTAAAATAAAAGAAGAAATTTAAGATAAAGTTTACATTTTGTATTGCTAAAAATTCCTATATGTGGTAGAATATGAATTAATTATTAAAATTTTTAATAGGAAAGAAGAGATTGAATATGAAAAGATTTTTATCATTA
>UQRG01000126.1 GCA_900543365.1 uncultured Eubacterium sp.
ACATACACCCACCACAACCAAGTTTTTCACCTATATCTTTACAAAGAGTTCTTATATATGTACCTTTAGAACAAAGAACATAAAACTCATATTTATTATTATCAAGAGCTTTAATATCCCTTATTTTATAAATATTAATAAGCCTTGTTTTTCTTTCTATTTCCTTACCCTCTCTGGCAAGTTCATAAAGTTTTTTTCCATTTACTTTTATAGCTGAATACATTGGTGGAATCTGATTGTATTCGCCCACAAAGCTATTAATAGCAGACTTAACTTCATCTTCACTAGCATTAACATCTTTTTTTTCAATAACATCTCCTGAAATGTCTTCAGTAGTTGTTTTAATACCAAGAGTTATTTCAGCCTTGTACTCCTTAATATCAGCAGCAATATAGTCAGCAAGTTTAGTAGCTTTGCCAACACAAATAGGCAACACACCTTCTGCATCAGGGTCAAGAGTACCTGTATGTCCGGTTTTAACTTTACCCAAAGTTTTTCTAACAATGTTTACAACATCGTGAGAAGTAAACCCTTTTTCTTTATAAATATTAATTACACCTATAATTGAATTATTATTACTCATTTTCCATCAATCTTTTCTCTGTTTCGTTAACAGCATTTTTTAAAACATCTACAATATTACCATTTACAGATGCACCGGCAGCTAAAATATGTCCACCACCACCATAAAGTTGAGCAATTTCATTTACATTTAATTCCTTGGACCTAAAGCTAAGTTTTGTAATACCACAATCTCTTTCACTAGCAAATATAGCAACCTTAGCCCCTTCAGTATTTAAGAGATAACCAACCACAGCATCTAAATTCTTAGATGTAGCATTGCATTCTTCCATATCCTTAACTGTTATAAAAGTATAGGCAATACCATTTGCAAGAACCATTTTATTAATAGCTCTTGCAAATATTTTAGCATCAATTAATGTATGCTCCATTAAAATCTTAGTATGAATTTCAGGAGTATTGACACCAAGGAACACAAGTTTACCAGCAATCTGATGAGTTCGTTCAGAAGTACAATTATGTCTAAAACAACCAGTATCAGTTAATAAGCCGGTATATAGTGCTGTTGCAATATCCTTATTAATATCTACAAACTCGCTTAATATTTCATAAACAACTTCACAAGCTGATGAAGCATGACCGTTTACAATATTAACCATACCATAATTAGTATTACTAATATGGTGGTCAATATTGTAAGTTAATTTAGCCTTTTCATAGACAGATTTAGCATTTCCCAATCTATCTATATCTCCACAATCAATAGCAAACATTACATCTGGAGATAATTGGCTATAATCTCCATTATATATATATTCACTACCTTTTAAAATATTAAACTTTTTTGCATAATCTTCAAGAAGTATTACAGGAGTCTTACCTAGCTTTGCCATAATTTGGGCGAAAGCAAATGTTGAGCCTATACAATCACCATCTGGACTAGTATGACCTGCAATATATATTGTCTGTACATTTTCAATATCCTTAACTATGGAATTTTCGTACATACAATTACCTCCTTAATTTTCGCTGTTAATTTCCTTAAGAATTTTATCAATCTTAAAGCTATAATCTAAAGAATCATCAAGTATAAAATTAAACACTGGTGTAATTCTCAAATTAATTCTTCTAGCTATAAGTGTTCTTATAAAGCCAGCTGCACCCTTAAGTACAGACATAACCTCATTCTTCTTTTCATCATCACCAAGTACACTTATATAAACCTTACAGTATTTAAGGTCATTAGTTGTTTCAACCTTTAAAACTGAAGTAATTACACCTACTCTAGGGTCCTTTAAATCTGCTCTTATTATTTCTGAAAGTTCCTTTTTAATTTCGTCATTAATACGAATCATTCTGTTATTGGTTTTCATTAACGCTTAATTTCCTCCATAACAAAGGCTTCTACAATGTCGCCTTCCTTAATATCATTAAACTTGTTAAAGAGTAAACCACACTCATAACCTGCATTTACTTCCTTAACATCATCTTTAAATCGTCTAAGAGTAGCAAGTTCACCATCATAAACTACAATACCATCTCTAACAATTCTTACCTTGGCATTTCTTACAAACTTACCATCTGTTACATAAGAACCACCAATAGTACCAACACCACTAGCCTTGAAAAGCTGTCTGATTTCTGCGTGGCCAACTATCTTTTCTTCATAAACAGGGTCAAGCATACCCTTCATAGCAGCAGTAATATCTTCAATAGCATTATATATTACTCTATATAATCTAATATCAACTTTCTGATCCTCTGCAACATTCTTAGCAGATGCTTCTGGTCTTACATTAAAGCCGATAATAATAGCATTTGATGCACTAGCAAGCATAACATCAGACTCAGTAACAGCACCAACACCACCGTGAATAGTTCTAATTCTAACTTCATCATTTGAAAGTTTTTCAAGGCTCTGCTTAACAGCCTCAACTGAACCTTGCACATCAGCCTTAATTACAATATTAAGTTCCTTAACATTACCACTTTGAATTTGATTAAATAAGTCATCAAGACTTACCTTTTGTGGTGTATCCTTAATAAGTTCTTCTCTACCCTTTGCAATTACAGATTCTGCAACCTGTCTTGCCTTCTTTTCACTTTCGGCAACATAGAACATATCACCAGCCATAGGTACTTCATTAAGACCTAAAATCTCAACTGGCACAGATGGACCAGCCTTTTTAACCTTCTGACCTTTATCGTTCATCATTGCTCTAATTCTACCATAAGATGAACCGGCAACAATTGGGTCACCTATATTAAGAGTACCACTCTGTACAAGTACAGTAGCAACAGCACCACGACCTTTGTCAAGCTGTGCCTCAATAATGTTACCTCTTGCTCTCTTGTTAGGGTTAGCCTTTAATTCTTTCATTTCAGCAACAAGAATAATCATTTCAAGAAGGTTATCAATACCTTCCTTACTTACAGCTGAAACTGGTACACAAATAGTATCGCCACCCCAATCTTCAGATACTAAACCATATTCTACCAATTCCTGCTTAACTCTATCCGGATTAGCACCAGGCTTATCAATCTTGTTAATAGCAACAATTATTTCAACACCAGCAGCCTTTGCGTGGTTAATGGCCTCAATAGTCTGTGGCATAACACCATCATCTGCTGCAACAACAAGAATGGCAATATCAGTAACCTGAGCACCTCTCATTCTCATTGCAGTAAATGCCTCGTGACCTGGAGTATCAAGGAAAGTAATTGGCTTATTATTAATTGATACAGTATAAGCACCAATGTGCTGAGTAATACCACCAGCTTCCCTAGCAGTTACATGTGAATGTCTAATTGCATCAAGAAGTGAAGTTTTACCGTGGTCAACATGACCCATAACTACAACTACAGGAGGTCTTTCTTTTAAATCAGCTTCATCATCAACTTCTTCTCTAAATGCTTCTTCAAGAAGGTCAATTTCTTCAGCCTTTTCAACAATAATATCAAATGTTTCACAGACTTTTTCAGCTGTTTCAAAATCAATTTCTTGATTAGCTGATGCCATAACACCCATTTTCATAAGTTCCATAATAACTGCAGATGGAGCTTTACTAATCTTTTCAGATAATTCTTTAACACTTATGCTGTCAGCAATCTGAATTTCAAGAATTTCATCTTCAACATTCTCCTCAACTACTGGAGATGGTGCTGGCTGATTAAAATTTTTGTTTTTCTTATTTTTCTTATTCTTTTTCTTTTTGCCATTAGAATTAAAGTTACCATTATTGTTTACATTAACTTCATTCTTATTATTTTCTGCATTATTAGCGGACTTATTATCCTGCTTTTTATCTTGCTTTTTGTCAGACTTTACTTCTTGCTTAACTTCATTGTTAGACTCTTTTTTAGTTTCAGCCTTTTGTTCTTTTTTAGTTTCAGTCTTAACCTCTACCTTTGGTTCTGACTTTATTTCTACATTTAACTCTGGTTTAGTTTCAGCATCATTCTTATTGCCTAACTTTTCAAGTACTAATTTAACTTCGTCTTCCTCTAAACCGCTTGAATGACTTTTAGCCTCAATACCCATTTCTCTAAGCTTCGCAAGAAGCTCCTTATTACTAATTTCCAATGTCTTTGCTAATTCGTATACTCTAGTCTTTGACAACAGAAACACCTCCTAAATCAATATGGTTAAACCATTTACTACATTTACATCATATCACTAAGCTCCATTCTAAAAGAAATCTAATTAATTCTACTTAAATTTATTTATCTAAATTAATTAGCACTTCCCTTATTTTTTCCGCAAAATTATTTTCTGTTATTGCATATACCGATCTATTAAACTTACCGATACAATTGCTTAGTTCTTCTTTTGTGTAACAAATATAATATGGAATATTATAGTATTTGCACTTATTTATAAATTTATTTTTAGTATTTTCGCTTGCATCTTCTGCTATTAAAACAAGAAGTGCAGCACCAGATTTAATATTAATTTCTACTGTATCTTCACCTGTAACAATCTTACCAGCCCTCTGACAAAGAGAAAGCATAGACTGTAATTTTCTATTCATTACATTCCTCCAGCTGTTTTTTCAGCTCCTCATATAAATCTTTAGGAACAGCAGACTTAAAAGACCTTTCAAGTCCCTTATTTTTACAAGCCTTTTCAAGACATTGGCTACTTTTACATACATAAGCACCTCTGCCAGGTTTTTTACCAGTAGTATCAAGGGAATATTCACCTTGTTCATTTCTAACAACTCT
>UQRG01000127.1 GCA_900543365.1 uncultured Eubacterium sp.
CAGCTACTTTACACTGCGGAATTTCCTCTTTAATAACCTGGGAAAGTCTTAATAAAGTACCTTCTTCAAGTCCTTTAGCTACATTAACAACAATTTGATTTTTCTTAACAAAAGGAGCAAATCTCTTTGCCATATTTCTTACAAACTTTGAAGGCGTAGAAAATACTATCATATCTGCCCAAGTAACATCTTCGTCCTTATAAGTAACTACTATATCTTTATCAAGTTTAATGCCTGGCAAAAACTCTTTATTTTCTTCAGAAAGAATAGCCGCAGCTTCTTCCTCCTTAAAAGACCATAATATAACATTATTACCAGCTCTCTTAAGCTGTATAGCTAAAGCTGTTCCCCAGCTACCAGAACCAATTACTGCAACTGTTTTCATATAAACACCTCTTTAATTTTTCTTAGAACCAAATTTATTTTCAGTTCCATTTAATAACCTTTGAATATTTGATTTGTGCTTAATATATGCTAATACGCAAAGTACAAACATTAACAATATTGCTTCAATACCAAACCCATAGATATTTTTTGTAACAATCATAAGTATTGGGTATAACAAAGCCATTGTAAGTGATGCAAGAGAAATATACCTTTTTATTAAAACAATTATAAAACCTATTATGTATGTTGCAATAGCAATCTGCCAATTTACACAAAGCATAAGCCCAAGCGTACAGGCAATGCCCTTGCCACCTCTAAAACCAAGATAACAAGGAAAATTATGACCAAGTACAGCACCTATACCAGCATAAATGCCAGGCAAAAGACTTGTACCACTTACAAAACTTCCGTCACCATCAAATATCATTGAACATACAATATAAGCTAATATTATCTTTAAAATATCAATTATAAATACAGCAATACCTACTTTTTTGCCTAAAATTCTTGTTGTATTTGTAAAGCCTGCATTACCACTACCAACTGTCCTTATATCAATATGACCTATTAATCTACATAATATATAAGCAGACTGAAAACAGCCAAAGCCATATCCTATTAACAGACAAATTATTCTGAACATAACTATTCCTTCTTCCTATCTCTTAATTAAATTTGCAGAATTATTCCTTTCTATTTCTAGCAATAAAGTGAATAGGAGTGCCAGTAAAGCCAAAAGCATCTCTTAACTGATTTTCAATATATCTCTTATAAGAGAAATGCAAAAGTTCAGTATCATTAACAAAAAGAACAAATGTAGGTGGCTTAACAGAAACCTGAGTCATATAGTAAATTCTAAGAGGTCTGCCTTTTTCAGCTGGTGGCTGATTCATAGCCATAGCTTCAATAAGCACATCGTTAAGCATACCTGTTGAAATTCTTAAAGAATTATTTTCATTTACTGTATTTATAAGTTCAAAAAGTTTTGTTACTCTCTGACCAGTAGCAGCAGAAATATAAATAATAGGGGCATAGGACAAATACTTAAACTCAGACTCAATGTCCTTAGTAAACTTATTCATTGTCTTATTATCTTTTTCAATCTTATCCCACTTATTTACTGCAATAATAACAGCCTTACCAGCCTCGTGAGCAATACCTGCAACCTTAGTATCCTGATCAGTGATACCTTCTTCGGCATTAATCATCATAATACATACATCAGCTCTTTCAACTGCTGCTACAGCCCTAATAATAGAATATTTTTCAATATTTTCTTTAATTTTAGACTTTCTTCTCATACCAGCAGTATCAATAAACACATACTTTTGACCATTATACTCGTAGTCAGAATCTATAGCATCTCTTGTTGTACCTGCAATATCACTAACTATTACTCTTTCCTCGCCTAAAATTCTATTAATTAAAGATGATTTACCAACATTAGGCTTACCAATAATAGCGACCTTAATAACATCATCTTCTTCACTATCGTCCTTGTCCGCTGGAAAATGCTTAACAACCTCATCAAGCATATCACCAATACCAAGCATCTGACCTGCACTAACACCAAAAGGTTCACCTAAGCCAAGCTGATAAAATTCATAAATATCCATACCATATTTAGCAAGGTCATCCATTTTATTTACAGCAAGCACAATAGGTTTTTTAGACTTTCTCAAAATATTGGCAACCTGCATATCTGCATCTACCATACCTGTCTTAACATCTGCCACAAAAATAATAACATCAGCTGATTCAATTGCAATTTCAGCCTGTGAATACATATTTTTAAGCATCATATCATCACTTTCAGGTTCAAGACCACCTGTATCAATAAGCGTAAAATGATGATTAAGCCATTCTGCATCAGCATAAATTCTATCACGAGTTACACCAGGAGTATCCTCTACAATAGATATTCTCTGACCTGCAATTCTGTTAAAAAGCGTAGACTTACCAACATTAGGTCTGCCTACAATAGCAACTATAGGTTTAGACATTTTAATTTTCCTCCACTTTTAATATTTCTTTAAATAATCCTGCTTCTTCACTCTTTGCTGCTACTACCTTTACATTTAATTCTTTTTCTACATCCGACATAGTAACATCGTCTAAGAAACAGTTTTCACCCTCTCTTATGCAACTTTCTGACACAAAAAGAGTAGTACCTAAATCTTTATTCTTAAGTTGACTAATTATATCACTACCTGTAATTAAGCCACTTACAGTAATTGTTCTACCAAAAAAATCATTTTCAATTGCATAAACATTTATTTTAGTGTTAACATACTTTTTCATTATAGCACAACTTAGAGAATAAATAAAGTCATAAGCAATTTTTCCTGTTGCTATACTTACATTCCTTACTTTATCATCACCTTCAACAGTGTTATAATATTCGTAAAATTCCTTTTTTGTCAATGTAAGCATACCTACACCATTTTCATACTGTGGATACCCCTCATAAAATTCATCGTTAGGTGTTTCTATCCCTGCAGTTACATAAAATTCATCACTTAAAAAGCAAAATCTTGTGCCATATTTCTTAAGAAATTTATCTTGCCAAACTGACACATCTTCTATTATTTTTTTGCAATCTTCACTGTTAAAAAGTTCAATATTTTCTAGCCCATCTCTGTACTTTGACTTGCCAAAAGGAACTATTGACATACTTCTGGCAGTTGGTAAAAATTCAGACAAATCTCTTATACTTTTTTCAAGATATTTACCGTCATTTATATTTTTGCATAACACAATTTGAAAATTCATTTCAATGTGATTAGCATTTAAAAGTCTTAAATAATCCATAAGTTTTGTAGCATTAGGATTTTTTAACATATATTTTCTAAGAGCCATATCTGTAGTTTGAACAGATACATTAATTGGTGACAAATGATAGAAAATAACTCTTTCAAGGTCAGACTCTTTCATATTAGTAAGAGTAACATAATTACCTTGTAAAAATGAAAGTCTTGAATCATCGTCCTTAAAATAAAGAGATTTTCTCATTCCCTTAGGCAACTGGTCAATAAAGCAGAATATACACTTATTAGAGCAACTTCTAGCCTTGTCCATAAGTCCGGACTCAAACACAATACCTAAATCCTCATATTCGTCTTTATCAATTTCAAGTAACCATTCCTCACCATCTGGTTTTCTTATACCTACTTCAATGTACTCACCTTGTATCATATATCTGTAATCGAGAACATCTTTAATAGGTTTATTGTCAATATCTACAAGTACATCACCAACTTCAATTCCCATTTCTTCAGCAATACTGTCTTTTTCCACTTTTATAATAACATTTTGCATTTTATCACTCCATACTAACAGCTTAACCGAAACACCTAAATACTAAAGACTAATGAAACCTGCCATTGAACCTCTTGCATTGCCCATTTTTCTGTGAGAATAAAATTCATCAGGGTGGCACATTGTACAAATTCTGCTGTTTTCAATATTTTTTCTTAAAACACCCGCTTTAACAAGTATTTCTTCATTCACACTATGAAGGTCAACATAGTAATGCCCCTCATTTTCAGTATCAACTTCAATAAAACTATCAGCCCAATGAAAAGCCTTTCTGAAAGCATCTACAACTGGTTGGTCAACTTGAAAACAACATTTACCAATAGCTGGTGCAATGCCACACATAATATCATCAGTATTACAGCCATAATCCTTTACCATTTTAGCAACTGTTTTAGCTCCTATTGCAAGGACTGTACCTCTCCAACCACTATGACAAATACCAATAACTTCCCTAACAGGGTCATAAAAATAAATAAGCACACAATCTGCTGAAAAGCCTGTCAACACAACATTTTTACAGTTAGTAATTACACCGTCATAACCTTCAATCTCTCTATCCTTAAATAATCCCTTACCTCTATCGGTTTCAGTTACATTTATTATTCTGTCAGTGTGTATTTGTCTTGTCCAAACTGTGTTGTGATAATCACATCCTATAGCATCACAAATAAGTTTATAATTTTCAATTACATTTTCAGGTTTATCTTCTCTCCAGCCTAAGTTCATTGACTCATAACAACCTTTAGAAACACCACCTTTACGAGTTGAAAAACAGTGTTTTACACCTTTAAGATTATTAAAAACATAATATTCAATATTCCCCATTTTAACTAATTCCATATTATCACCTTAAAAAGCATTTTTAATATGCTCAACCTTTTTGTCTAATATTTCAATTACATCAAAACGCATATTACAATCTAACTTATTTTCAAGTATATACATTTCTGCTGTCCTCTTTATTTGCCTTTGTTTAAAAGTAGTTACAGCTTCTCTTGGCAAACCTTTACTATTATTGTTTCTATATTTAACT
>UQRG01000128.1 GCA_900543365.1 uncultured Eubacterium sp.
AGTTGCTTTCTTTATTGCTAGAAAGTATGGCTATAAGAATAATGAAAAGGTAACAATGAATCAGGCTTTTAAAATTGCAATTGATGCAATACCTTCTCTTTTATTAATTATTATTGTTATTGGCGGTATTATTAAAGGTGCTTTTACGGCTACAGAAGGCTCAGTAGTAGCAGTAGTTTATAGTTTAATATTATCTTTTATTTATAAAACAATAAAAATCAAAGATTTGGGTACAATACTTAGGGAAAGTGCTGAAACAACTGGCATTATTGTATTTCTTATTGGTGTATCAAGTATTATGGCGTGGGTAATGGCTTTTACAGGTATACCTAGTGCAATTTCTTCACTTTTACTTGGTATTAGTGACAATCCAATTATTATATTACTTATTATAAATGTTTTACTTTTATTTGTAGGTACATTTATGGATATTACTCCGGCAATACTTATATTTACACCTATATTCCTTCCAATTTGTAAGGAATTTGGTATGAGCGAAATTCAGTTTGGTATTATGCTTACTTACAATCTTTGTATTGGTACAATTACACCACCAGTTGGCAATATTCTCTTTGTTGGTGTAAGAGTTGCTAAGGTTAAACTTGAAAGTGTAATTAAACCACTTATACCATTTTATATTGCAATTTTTGCAGTACTTATGCTTGTTACTTATGTTTCAGGTATATCAATGTTCTTGCCTAATTTAATGGGCTATTAATATTTTATGTAGTTTGATTTAATTTAAGGAGGATAAAAATATGGAAATGACTTTACGCTGGTATGGACCAGGATATGATTCAGTAACCCTTGAGCAAATAAGACAAATTCCAGGTGTTAAGGGTGTTATTACTACTCTTATGGGTAAGCAGGCAGGCGAACTTTGGACTTTTGATGAAATAGTGGAGCTTAAAAGCACTGTTGAAAATTCTGGCTTAAAAATAATGGGTATTGAGTCTGTTAATGTATCTGATGATATAAAAATAGGTACAGACAAAAGAGATGAGCATATAGATAACTATATTAAAACTCTTGAAAATTTGGGCAAATCTGGTATTAATATGGTTTGTTACAACTTTATGCCAGTTTTTGATTGGACTAGAACAGACCTTGCAAGAGTAAGACCAGATGGTTCTACTGTACTTGCTTATAATCAGGAAATTGTTGACAAAATTGACCCTAAGAATATGAGAGAGTCTGTATCTAAAATGTCTAATGGTTTTGTAATGCCTGGTTGGGAACCTGAAAGACTTGCAAAATTGGAAGAACTTTTTGAGGCTTATAAAGATGTAGATTCTGAAAAACTTTTTAATAATCTTGTTTATTTCCTTGAGGCTATTGGTGATGTTTGTGAAAAATACGATATTAAAATGGGTATTCACCCAGATGACCCGGCTTGGCCTATTTTTGGACTTCCTAGAATAGTGACTAATAAGGAAAATGTTATTAAACTTTTAAAGGCAGTTGATAAGCCTTATAACGGTATTACTCTTTGTACTGGTTCTTTAGGTTCAAATCCTAAAAATGACATTCCAGACATTATAAGAGCAGCAAAGGGCAGAATTCCATTTGCTCATGTTAGAAATTTAAAGTATAATTATGATGGTGACTTTGAAGAGGCTGCTCATTTATCATCAGATGGTTCAATGGATATGTATGCTATAATGAAAGCATTGTATGAAATAGGCTTTGATGGTTTGATAAGACCTGACCACGGCAGAATGGTTTGGGATGAAGTTGCTATGCCTGGTTATGGCTTGTATGATAGAGCAATGGGTGCTTGTTATCTTCAAGGATTATGGGAAGCTATTTTAAAAGAAAACAAATAAGGAGTGTGTACAATGGAATTAACTTTGCAGGGATTAAAAAATACTGAATTATGGAAAAAAGCTGGTATTAAATTGCCTCAATATAATATTGAAAGTGTAGTTGAAAGTACAAAAAAATCACCTGTATGGGTACACTTTGGTGCAGGTAATATTTTTAGAATTTTCATTGGTGGTATAGCTAACACACTTATTGAAAAAGGTGAAATGGATAAGGGTATTACTTGTGTTGAAACCTTTGACTTTGATGTAGTTGATAAAATATATAAGCCTTATGATAACCTTGTGTTGGCTGTTACTTTAAAGGCTGATGGAAATACTGATAAAGAAGTGTTAGGTTCACTTACAGAAGCTATTAAGGCTGATTCTGATGTAACTGATGATTGGAACAGATTAAAAGAAATATTTATAAATAAAGATTTGCAAATGATTTCATTTACAATAACTGAAAAGGGTTATGCATTAAAAAATGCTGACGGTGAGTTTTTACCATTTATTAAAAATGATATTGAAAATGGTCCTGAAAAGTCAAAGTCAGCTATGGCTATAGTTTGTGCTTTGCTTTATGAAAGATATAAGGCAGGTAAGTATCCTTTAGCAGTAGTTTCAATGGACAACTGTTCACACAATGGTGAAAAACTTAGGTCATCAATTATAACTATGGCTAATGAATGGATAAATAAGGGTTATATTGACAAAGAATTTTCAGAATATATAAATAATGAAAATATAGTTTCTTTTCCGTGGTCAATGATTGATAAAATTACTCCAAGACCTGCTGAATCAGTTGCTAATGAACTTGAAAAAGCTGGTGTTGAAAATATGGAGCATATTATAACATCTAAAAATACTTATATTGCTCCATTTGTAAATGCAGAAGGTCCACAGTATCTTGTAATTGAAGACAATTTTCCTAATGGTAGACCTGCCCTTGAAAAAGCCGGTGTTTATATGACAGATAGGGATACTGTAAACAAGGTTGAGAGAATGAAAGTTACAACTTGCCTTAATCCTCTTCATACTGCTCTGGCTGTCTATGGCTGTGTATTAGGATATAACTTAATTGCTGATGAAATGAAAGATACAGAGCTTAGGAAGCTGGTAGAAATCATTGGTTTAAAGGAGGGTATGCCAGTTGTAACTGACCCTGTTATTTTATCACCAAAGGATTTTGTTGATGAGGTGCTTAATGTAAGAATACCTAATCCATTTATGCCAGATACACCACAGAGAATAGCTACTGATACTTCTCAAAAAGTAGGCATTAGATATGGCGAAACAATTAAGTCTTATGTAGCAGAATATGGAAATGCCGACAAACTTACTTGTATACCTCTTGCTATTGCTGGTTGGTGTAGATATCTTTTAGGTGTAAATGATAACGGCGAAAAGTTTGAACTTTCATCTGATCCTATGCTTAATGAACTTACAGGTAAATTAAAGGATATTGAAGTTGGTAAACCGGAAACTTATAATGGACAGCTTAAAGATATTCTTTCAAATGAAAATATATTTGGTATTGACTTGTATAAAGCTGGTATTGGTGAAAAAATTGAAAATATGTTTAAAGAATTAATTGCAGATAAGGGTGCTGTTAGAGTTACTCTTAAGAAATATACAGCTTAAAATATTAAAGACTCTCGTTATTTTAAAATGAGAGTCTTTTTTGTATTAATATTAAATAATTAATTGTAATAGTGTTTTTACATTAATCCTAATATATTTTGCATTAATAGGCTTACAAAAGCTATACATATCCAACAACAAAATCCCATAAATATAGGTTTTCCACCTGTTTTTATAAGTTTGACAATATTGGTATTAAGTCCTATAGCTGACATTGCCATAATGATAAAGAATTTACTTAATGTTTTAAATATATTAAAAATACTTGCATCAACATTAAAAATTGATACGGCAACAGTAGTTATAATTGAAGCAAAAATAAACCAAAGTATAAAAAATGGAAAAATCTTTTTTATATTTACAGAGCTGCTATTTTTTTCTTTTCTTGTTCTTATAAAAGCAAGTACAAGTGTAATTGGAATTATTGCTAAAGTTCTTGTAAGCTTAACAATTGTTGCATAATTTAGTACATTAGCAGCACCTGTTATTTCTTCCCAAGCTGATGCTGTAGCCGTAACAGAAGAAGTGTCATTTACAGCTGTACCTGCAAAAAGAGCAAAGCCATCATTGCTTAAGCCTAATAATTGACCTAGGGTAGGGAATATAATAGCAGCTATTACATTAAATAAGAAAATAACTGAAATTGCTTGAGCTACTTCTTCATCTTTAGCATCAATAACAGGAGCAGTAGCAGCAATAGCTGAACCTCCACATATTGATGAACCTACACCTATAAGTGTTGAAGTTTTAGAAGGCATTTTCAGTATTTTGTAAAGTATAAATGCAACTATTAATGATGTAGAAATTGTGGACACAATTATAGGTAATGACTGTGTTCCTACTTTTGCGATTGTTCCTAAATTTAATCCGAAGCCCAGAAGTATTACAGCATATTGCAAAATTTTCTTAGATACAAATGTAATACCTGATTGAAAGGTAGATTTATCTTTAATAAAAAGTGTAATAATCATACCAGCAAGTATTGCAAAAACTGGACCACCGATAACCTCAAACTTTTTGCCTAATAGCCAGCAGGGAATTGATATAATGAGGCAAAGTAAAAGTCCTTTAAAATTTGTTTTAATTGTTTTCAATGGTTTTTCCTCCTAAATATTTACTTTTGACAAATAATATGATAACATAATTATTAGATAATGTAAAATTATAATTATTTATTAAATCATAATATAAATTTATAGGTGAGTTATGTTAGATTATAAAATATATACTTTTT
>UQRG01000129.1 GCA_900543365.1 uncultured Eubacterium sp.
CATTATTTACATCAAATTTGTCAAACTTCTTTGTATATTCAAATAGAGCCTTATCACCATTTACTTTTATATCAGCAATAATACCATTTACTATTTCCTGCACATTACCATGTTCAAGCTGAGAACGAGATAATAATGCCTCAACTAATTTCTTTCCTTCATTATCATCATATTTAATAATGTTTATCATTATCTTTCACCTACTAACTTTTTTAATCCCTCTATAATTTCAGCAATTCTTCTATGCTGAAGTTTCATACTTACTCTATTTACAACAACTCGTGCTGAAACAGGACATATATCTGCAAGGACTTCAAGCCCATTTGCTTTTAATGTTGATCCGGTTTCAACAATATCAACTATTACATCACTAAGACCAACTATTGGTGCAAGTTCAACACTGCCGTGAAGCTTTACAATTTCTATTGTTTGATGTTTTTTCTGATAGAAATATTCTTTAGCAATATTAGGATATTTTGTTGCAACAACTAAATCCATTGAATTATCTAATTTATCTTGTATTTCTTTATAACCTGCTACTGCAAATCTACATTTTCCCATTTTAAGATCCAATACTTCATAAAGGTTTCTTCCCTCTTCAAGTAAAGTATCTTTACCTACAATACCAATATCAGCAGTACCACTTTCTACATAAGTAGGAACATCTGATGCTTTAGAAAGAAAGAATTTTAGTTTTAATTCTTCATTTGTAAATATAAGCTTTCTGGAATTTTCCTTCATTTCATCACAGGTAATGCCCATATGTTCCAAAAGCTCCATTGTTTTATCTGCAAGTCTGCCCTTAGCTAAGGCAAAAGTTAAATATTCCATTATTTTGCCTCCTTTGCTAAAAGAAAATCAATATTTACTGTATTTTCGCTATTATCCTTAATATTTATTAACTTAATAGTATTGCTTTCAACTTCTAAAATGCAATTTATATTTTTATTTACAGCGTACTCTTTATTTATACTTCTATCCTTACCAAAATAACTACATTCAGCTAAAATATTATTTTTTCTAAGTTTATCAGCTAACTTAAATGCCTTTGTTCTATTGTCATTATTAAATGTAACAAGATAACTTATGTTATCAAAAATATCTGTTGATACAGTTTTAATAAGTTCATTTACTTTTAATGCAAAACCTACAGCAGGCATAGCTAAACCAAACTTTTCAACCATATTGTCATAACGACCACCATCTAATATAGACGCACCTGAACCCTTTGCATAACCTCTAAATATTAAACCAGTATAATAATCCATTGAACCTATAACACCTAAATCAAAAGAAACATACTTTTCAAAGCCCATTTCCTTTAATATTGAGTACAATTCAGTAAGATAATTAAGAGATTCTAAAGACTTTTGATTTGTTACTTTGTTCTTTACTTTGTCAATAACACTTAAATCACCAATTAATAAAGGTAATTCTTTAAGAATATATTTAATATTATCATTTTCAATATTTTCAGCAAGTTCATTAACTGCCACATAATTCTTTTTAATTATATTACCTTGTATATCACCAGCTAATTCTTCATTACTTGCAGATTCCTCAATTACTCCCTTAAGGAATAAAGCGTGACCTAAATCTATTTTAAAATCTTTGACACCAACTTCAAGTAAAGCGTTAATTGCAGCAGAAACAACCTCAGCATCAGCCTCAATAGAATTTACACCTAAAAATTCTATACCGGCTTGCGTAAATTCTCTTAACTTTCCTTGATAATTTTCGTTTGTTCTAAACATATTTTCAATATAATAAAACTTTAATGGAAGCTGTTTTTTGTTGTAAGCAGTTGCAGCAATTCTGGCAATAGCAGGTGTCATATCTGGTCTTAAAACTAACAAAGCCCCATCTCTATCAAGAAACTTAAAGACTCTGTTATCCTTTACACCACCCATACCGCAAAAAACATCGTTATACTCAAATGTTGGACTAGTTATAGGTAAATAGCCATAGTTCTTAAATACATTAGCTATATTACATTCTATTGTTTTCTTTAATTTCAATTCTAAAGGTAAATAATCTTTTACACCTTCAGGTGTATGTAATTTATTAATAATCATAATTTTTTCCTTTCTACCAATATTTTACTTTATTATGGTAAAGCGATAAACTAAAATTATTATATCACATAAATAATATTTGTCAATAGCTATTACAAATTTTACAATATCAAATTTAATTTTACATCATATTTTATAATTTGTCAAAGATATTATATAAATTAATAGCCCCATATCCCCAAATATTATTAGGTACTATATCACCACTTGATAGCGGTACAGCACCTTGCATAATATAGGATTTAATACTAATAGTGTTTAAGTTTAAATTGTTAGCTCTAACAATGCCCCATTCAAGCAACAGAGCAGCTACACCAGCAGAAATAGCTGCACTAATACTTGTTGAATAATTTGTAGGTGCAACAAAATCTGGTTTTAATCTGCCATCTCTTGTAGGTCCTCTACCTGATGATGGTATCATTTTATTATTTATTGTATCATATCCACCAACCGTCATTACATTAAAAGCTGTAGATGGTGATACTAAAGTTGTATTTACATTGGGTGAAAGAAATTTTAAATCGCTAGCAAACTCTGTTATTGGTAACCAACAATTAATTTTACCTAGTACTGTGTTTCCATACACTCTAATTGTCCATATACCAGAAACAGCTTTCTCTATATATATCATAGTTACTTGGCTTGAAGTTCTATACAGAGGAATTCTATATTCAACTCTTACAGTTGTATCAGTTATATTTATTTTATAGGTATTAATAAAGTTATTTCTTGCTTCAATTCTACCAATATCATTTCCTAAAGGGGGAATAATAGCAACATCAACCCTATCCGTAATATCACTCCATATCCACAATGCAAAGTCCTTTGTGTTTTCACCAACATTAATTTCAACATCTTCATAACCTATATCTGTATTTATTTCAAATGAAGTATGTCTACCACTTAAGGCTTCGTTACCAGTTGCAGTAACAATAGATATTCCATTATTAACAGAAATTTGTGATAAATAAGACTCTAAAATGTTAAATCCATCGTGACCTCCTTGATTACTTCCTAATCCTATAACTATAGATGTAGGTTTCTTAGCTTCAGCAGATTTTTTTAATATATAATCTATGGCAAGCATTAAATCAGATGATTCAAATGCTTGTGTATCTTCACTTATACCAAGCTGTCTTTTGTAATAATTTTTTGCATTTTTTAATTTCACAATAACAAACTCAACATTAGGAGCAACCTTTTGAACAGCCTTTGCCATATTAGTTCCGTGTAATGTATCACCTTTTATATTTATATTTCCTTCTGTAAGTTCTTCCCTTGTATACTCCCTGCCAAAACACACACTATCAGATTGTTCTTCGTCATCTTGAATCCACATTGAATAAATTCTGCTATCTCCATTTTCATATTTAAAAGCATCATCATTAATATCAATACCAGTATCAGCTATTCCAACTAGAACACCGTTACCCTTGTAGTCTTCCGTTGGCAAATTTTGTACACTAATTAAGTTGTTTGGTATTGTATAATTATTATCCAGTAAACCAAGTATAGTTGGTGTTGCACTTCTTATACCACTGCCAACTTGAGGATTAGTAAGCAGAAGTTCGTAATTAGAGATTTTAAGATACAATATAATATAATTGCCATATTCCAATACACAAGTTGCAGTATCTGCATTAACTAAACTTCTATAATTTTCATCACTTTTTTCAATAATAACAGAAACAAAATCTTCGGATAATGCCTCGTTATTTACATTCATAGCTGATATTCCTCCTAAATTGTCATATATATTTTTAAAACATAACCGCCCATATCCCCACTCGCGATTGGGGTATTGTCTATTAGCATCTCGTATTGCATACCTTCTTATAAGAGCTTTCACTCTTTCTCCATACATTTTATTATCATTTTTATTCACAATTCCCCATTCCATAAGAAGTGCTGCTACACCGCTTACAAAGGGTGCTGCAAAACTTGTACCAGTAAAATAATCATAAGCTCCAGTATTAGAAGCACTTCTTATATTAACAGCAGGTGCAACAACATCTGGCTTTGTAAACACAACTTCTTTAGTATTGCCTCTACCTGAAAAAGGTGCTATAGTATAATTATTAGAATTGTAACCTCCAACAGTTATTGCTCTAAATGCTGTTGATGGAATCGTAAGAGTTGTATTTATGTCAGGTGCTAAAAATATTGTATTTTCATCAACACCTTCACTTACAGGTAACCATATATCATATTCTAAATTATCATTTGTAACTATATTTAATTTCCATATACCACTATCTACAAAGTCTTTACCACTAAGAGTAATTGTTATTTTTTCTTCTACTATACTGGGTGTAGGTATTTGAATATTTACTTCAATATGTGTATTTTGTAATATTTGATTATAGAGAATATCTCTTCCACTTAATACAGATGTTGTATCGCCATTAGGTGAAATAATTTCTACAGTAGCATTATATAAATAGTTCTTCCACATTTCAAGGGTAACTGACCTAATGCTATTACCAACATTAAACTCTACTGCTCTACTACCTTTACCACTATAATGATGAGATTTATCTCCCTCATTACCACTTGCAATAACTATTGATGCAACATTATTTTCACTAAC
>UQRG01000130.1 GCA_900543365.1 uncultured Eubacterium sp.
CAACCTTCAACAACAATTTTTGTATTGTATTCGCTCGCCTTAAAGTACTCACCCTTAGAAGCCTCACTTCTTATTTTGTCGTGTTTGTTGGCTGCAAATGTTTTAATTTCAAACGGCATATCCTTACCATTTTCGTCAACAAATCTATCACCAACAATAACCTTTTTTGTTATTTTCTTTACACTTTTGCTCTTGTTTAAAAATTCCTGTAATGTCATTTCAAATATCCTCCTTATTCGCCCTCAATATCATCAAATTCTGTAAGCATTTCAGCACCGTCAAATGTAAAACTCACTTCTTCATCAAGTTCTGTAGAGTCTACATCTAATTTTGCCAGAGTAATTTTGTCAAAATTTACATTCTTAAGCCAAATTTTCTGTTTACCAGTGCTAGAAGATGGGTCTTCATTTTCAATATATAAATCCATATTAAAATCTTTGCCAGTATTCATATAATTCAGCATATATTTTCTGTATAAAGATGTAATATAATAAAGTGTAGCTGTTCCAGTACCTTTCCAACCTGTACTCTTGTTTTTTGTACCAGCATATCCTAGAACTTTAATTTCCTTCTTAGTCTTTTCTACAGTTGCCTCAATCTTCTTAAGATAAAGCATTTTTTCAGTGTTGCCATCTATATTAGCATAGGCTGCACCGTACTGACCGCTTATTGTATCTATTGCTTTAAGTGTTAAATCCCAACTCATTTATATATGCCTCCTTTACTGCACAATTACTGTCATATATAGCTGTGACATTGCTGATACCGGCGTAATTCTGTCATTAACAACAACAGCTTTCTTGTTATCACCTTGTTCAACAGTTACATCGTCACTAGTAAAATTCTCAATAGCTCTTAAGCTCATTAGGGAGTTATGATGCTTAACTATCTCACCCCATAATGTAGTTCTGCCTATATCATCATTAGGTACCTTGCCAAGATAATAGTTATTAAAAATAGTAGCTATATCCATAGCTACCTGGTCGCAAACCCTAATAGTCTGATTATCATTAAATACAGAGCCTTTATCATCGGTGTATGTAGTCAAAGAGTTAATATCAGCAAGCACCCTTACCTCATCACCAACCCTATGAAAAGCAAATACACCATTATTCACAAAATCTTCAAGCTGTGCTTGAGAATATTCTGAGACATAACCTAATGCGTCTTCCTGACTTAAATATTCCCCTGTATACTTTACATTCGTAAGGCTCTTGTTAATTTCACAGCCAGCTAAAGCACCACATATCCAAGGTGAAGTATCACCAAAATTTCCTTTACTGCCTCCTAATATGTATACACAACCTTCATAATCAGGAGCATCACAATTATATACAACACATTGAAACTTCTTGCCGACTTCATCTCTCATTCTTTTAGTCCACTCAACAACAAGGTCATCGTGATTACCACAAGTAGTCACTGCATTAAAGCTATAGCTTTCAAGGGCTGTTAAGAACTTCGATACTGTATCACCTGTCAATGTGCCATTTTTACCACCTGTTAATGCTGTACTAGCTGTTGTAACTAAAGAAGCCTCTGTCTTAAAAGTAACAAAATCATTGTCTTTCAGTTCTGATGCCTTTGATACTGTTTGTTTATCAACAATAGTTGTTCCTATATATGTAGACACATCAAATTTGTCTGTGTTATCTACATTTGTTTGTATGACTGTTTTTAAATCATTACCTCTATCACCATAACACTTAGCTGTACAATACGCATTATTAGCCTTTGTAGCTCCATTGCTATTCAAAGAACCTACTATTAAAGTCTGACTGTTCTTAAAAAAATCTCTTGCCCAAGCTAAATGTGTATCACTATAATCATAACCAAAAATAATTAAAGCATTTTTCTGAAAATCTTCCTTTGTAACTACTTTCAAGCCCTCAGCGAAATAATCAAGACCTATACCTATAGCACCTGTGCCTCTGTCACCGAACACATTTACACCGTTATCAGCAGATACAAAGTTAATATAACTGCCTGGCAAAACCTTATTCTGTGTTACAAATGTTCCACCACCTAACATTTATTTCACCTTCCTTTCTTTAAAATCCTTAATGAGCTTGTCTGTTTCTTCAATAGTGTAGTCTTTACCATCTTCAAGGACTACACCTAAAATATCTTTTTCGTTTCTGTATTTTCTACTATTTCTAAGCTGTTCCTTAGTAAAAGCAGGTATTTCTGTAGTAGTTTCAATTTTGCTTTCATTAACCATTTACATCAGTCCTTTCTTTTAAATTCTCCATTTTTATATTCTCTCCCTGCTTAATGAGAGTAATATTATAGTCAACAAAAAAGTGTAACACACCATCGACCTTTTCTGTTGTAATATTAAGTCCTTTCACCTTGTGACCGTCTGCTTCAATAATGTTTAAACTATCAACTAATACAGCAAGCACATTATTAACTTCATACTCTTTATTTAAGTTATTTTCAGTAGGAAAATATAAAATATCAAATTTTGTTATTTTCCTCTTTGTATCAAATAACATTAAATTATCGTTGTGTGTTAAACATTTGACAAAAAAACTAGGCGTCACAAAATTTTGCGGAATTTCATCTACATAAATTTTAACATTCCCAAATACTTCATATAGCTTTTTTGATATGCCCTCTATTAGTTTGTTTATCATAAATGCTCCTCCAGATATTCTCTAAGCCTTTTTTCTAATAAAGGCTTAGTTATCGTTCTCAACTCTGCAACCGACAATTCAATAAAAAACTTGCCGTCAACCCAACCTTTTTTCAATCGTTTTCCAATAGCAGGAACATATCGTCCAGGAGTTTGTCTATGACCATAGTTTACATAGCTAGCATATTCAGTATTGTTTATTACCTCAGCTTCATAGCCATTACTAACCTTAGTTATAACTACATACCAATTATCTTTTAGAAAACCTGTTTTTGTAGGAGATGCTTTAATAAGCATACTAAGTAGTCTTGCTGATAGTTCTTTTGCTAATTTTTCAATAAACCTATCATTATCATCTACTATTTTTTTAAAACCGTCTCTAAATTTTTCTAACTCTCGACAATCAACAGGCATTAGCACCACTCCTTGAAATATTCTAAAACAATTTCCTGGTGAGCTGAATATACAGCAGATACACCACTTGCTTTATACTCACTTGTAACACCGTTTTGTTTAACAATAACCTTGCTTCCGATAGGTATGTTTATATCACTTGCAACAAACAATTTTATTATTTGTTCAACTCTCGCTAGAGCTTCAGTCTGTTGGGCTTCTTTTATAGTTTTAAAAGATACCCTACAAGGCACATCAGCAAGAATTGTTACCTCTTTCATTCTTGTAATATGTGTTTGCTCATCAGTTGTATTAACATAATTAACAACATCACATCTACTAGTCCACAGCCTACTAACAGCCTTGCTCAATCTGTCCTTTAACATTAATTACCACCTCAATTTTCTAAATACTATAAGTTCATTATCTCTATTGCAGAGCTTGTCTAAGAGTGCATTATACTTAGCTGTAGCACTACTGCTACTATCGCTATTGTATGTAACACTCACATCACCCTCACTAATGCTTTTAATGCCATCACTTTCAAAGTCAATTTTATCACAAACATTTTCGCCAACACTAGACTTAGTTCTTAGTAGTGTTCCTGCTGCCATATCGACAGCAACAAAATAAAGCTCTGTTGGAATATCAAAAATATTACAAAAGTTTTTAATATACTGCTCCACACCATTAATGACTAGTTTCAACAAGCCATTATCAATATCATTAAGTGTGTAGCCAAGGGTTTCAAGCCTCTTGACTACATCTTTGCTTTCAATATTCATAACATCAGCCCTTAGAAATAATTCTTGCAATAGGAATAGCCTTATGATTAATATATTTTGGCTTAGTTGCACCATCATTTACAAGACACCAATTACTACCGTCCTTTAACTCTGCATCAGTAGGTGAAAGGGTTGTTTGTTTTTTCTTTACATAGCTAATACCAAATGGTGCAAAACACTTTCTCTGTCTTACATATAATGTATCTTGACCACCCTTAATAGCAGGATTTCTATCCATTTCATAAGGTACTTTAGCACCAATATTTTCATAGTCAAAAGCACCCTCACCAAGAAGATATGTAGTATACTTAGTATAACCATCACCTAATCCATCGTCAGATTCTGCCACTTCTTCTACTGGCATACTATCATCAATAATAACAGCTCTGCCATTCCAAGTAGCAAGTCCAAGTTCTCTCTGAACACCGTTAGCATCAGTCTGCTTTAAATAGGCTAAAAGATTAAGATTTTCAAGGTTTGTTGCCACAGCAGAGTGCATAATAGCCATTTTGAATTTATTCTTGTTGTCACCACTGGCTTTTTGAATAGCACTATTTAATGTTGTTACTCCTACAACTCCCTCGCCAACAGTTGTAACATCATAAGTATGATTGTTTACAAATTCAAGATTTTCCTTGCCTGTCATATTGTAAATGCCCTCGAGTATAGCAAGTAAAGTTTCCTGGTCAACTTCATCAAAATAAGCAGATAC